>NZ_DBHISP010000004.1:0-130795 GCF_057274575.1 Granulicatella sp.
AAAGACGGCTAGTGAACGTCGCAGTTCTTTTTCACCCATCTGTCTTCCTCCTTTACGTAAGTATATTCTAAAAAAATCTTTAGTAGTTGTCAAAATCAGCCTTACCTCTTATGTTAGATAATATAACATGAAAAACGGGGTATTGTCTCAGTTAAGCTTTCACCAGCAGAGAGAATACCCCGGTTTTTTTGGTTTTGTGTGCTGTAGTTTTTGTTATTTTTTGAGAGCTGTTGTTCCGTTTTGGACTCCTGATTGTCGTCCATCGTTTGAACTGGCTCATCGAGTTCTTATTTTGGTGGACTCACCCCTTTCACGGTTCCTAGAAACGATTATCGGCCTTGTCTACCGCCCGGAACTCCTTGTCCTGGTTGTCCACCACCAGATCTACCATGTCCAGGTCCTCCGCCAACATTAGCTACTTGTTTTGAAGCTGTTGCTGTTGTTGTTTTTGATCCGACTTTAATCGTATAGTTTTCGCCCTCTTTAATCTCTGGGCTACTGATTAATACTGTTGAGAACGACTTAGAGGCTTTTAAGCTTGCGACAGTTTTACCTGAAGAATCAACTACTTCAACAGTCGCGCCAGCTGTCCCTTGAATACTTGCCATTAAGTACGCTTGATTAGAGTTACTACCGAATCCCATTGTCATTTGTCCATTGTCGACAAAGAGTACAGTACCACCGTTTAATATTCCATTATCATCGTAGTCAAGAGCTGCGTTTGCACCACTTGTTGGACCATTGACAACGATTGTTCCTCCGTTAATCTCAATTGATCCGTTAGCATCAAGACCATCCCCTTCAGCATCTACGGTTAAGGTTCCGCCGTCAATCACAATCTTCACATCGCCTGCTTGATCCAAGTTTTTCGCATTTGTGGCTTCAGATTTTACTTTCTTCGTTTGTTGACCTGGACCTTGCTCGTCAGAGGATTCTAACGTCCAGTCTTTCGCGTTTAATCCATCGTCAGAAGATTTTACGGTAATCGTGCCACCGACTTGATGAATCAATCGAGCCTCAAGACCTTCTTCACTCTTTTGAACGTCAATCGCCGCATCTTCATCAATCAGCAGTATATTCGAAGCGTTGATACCATCATCCCCAGCATTGATGGTAATATTCGTATTGACTAAGTAAATATTTCCTAGCAATACATCATCCTCGTTATCTGAGTGAATACCATCTTCATCGGCTGTTAAGTTTAACGTTGCACCTGATACATTAATGAAGTCATTCGCTGCAATTCCGTGTTTTTTGGCTGTTGTAGTGATGGTTGCATCCACAATGCGGATGCCGTCTTTTGATTTAATGGCATTACTTGCTGCACCGTTAACGGTTAATGATCCTTTACCGTTAATCGTCAAGTCGCTATCTGAGTAGACGGCTCCTTTGACCGTTGATGTTAATTCATCAGACACTTCATTTTTCGTTCCATCTGCTAGCGTTAAAATCACTTTTTTTGCCGTATCGACTAATAATGGGGCTTCTGTATTCTTTATTATTGTATTTTTGAAGATGATTTGTACTTCATCTTCCTTACCAGCTGCGACTTTCAATTGAACTTTCGAAGCCGTTCCTTCGACGATATACGTTCCAGCTTTTGTAATTTCTACCGTACTTCCATTCACTGTTACGCCATCTCCTGAAACAGTAGCTGTCGTTCCTTGAAGCGAAATCTTCGAAGCTTTACTTTCGTCGTAAGTCGCTGTTAAGTCGGACGCTTCAAAATAAGTTGAAGTCCCTGTTGTTTGTGCTGTTGAATTAGTAGATGTCTTTATTGTTTGAGCGTTTGGATTGGCCTGGCTTAATACACTTTGCGATTCGCAAGCTGCCAAACCTAAAGAGATAAATAATGTTGTTGTCAATAACCATTGTCTTTTCTTTTCCATCTCGTTTCCCTCGATTCTTTTTCTTGATGGTTTAAGTATACGAAGCAAACTTAAAATGAACTTAAAATAAAAATGACCCATGGATTATTTATCCATGAGTCATTTCATTATTTCTTTTGTTCTGTAAATCCTTGTTTCACAGCAACTTCTTTACTCTTAGAGAATGATACATGATCTCCGTCTTGTGTTAAGAAACCGTTACTAACTAGCCCCTCAAAGAATATATTGTTACTTTCTTTAAGTTTTGACAACTTATATTTCGTTAAGTCGATTTCAACTGATGAGATGAGTTTGCCATCTTTTTTTGTAATTGAAGTCACAACTCCATCAATCCTCTTAATCTCTTCAAAGAGTTTTTCGTTTTCCTTACGAGATTGAATATTTTTAGAAGGCTCATTCGTTTCGACCTTAATCTTTGTCACGGTATCATTCTTTTTATCATACGTATAAACCAAAGTTACGTTCGTTTCTCCTGATTTCATCGTTAAAGTCGCAGTTTCTTGTGAGGTACAACCCACTAATAGAAATAGGAAACTAATTCCTAAAATGATTTGAAAGAATTTTTTCATTGGTCCCTCGCTTATTGAGCTTTCTTTTGAAATAATTTTTGGTAGTAGAAGTAAGTTGTTGCAACAGCAGATGCTAATACAAAAACATAAAGGATAATTGCTAATTTTGATCCTGAACTCATTCCTTCTGCAAGAGCAGCAGCTTGTTTGCTTGCATTTGAAGAACCTGAGAATGCTTCAGAAATAAGCGTCATAATCGTTGAGTTTATATCTCCATTAAAATAATTCGTTAGTAAGCTTAAACCACTAATAAATCCATTTCCTAGAATGTGTGCTAAATATACAAATACAACCATTCCTAAAGATGCTACATTCACATTCGTCCATAAGTTCTTTCCTTCTTTGTTAGATACATAGAAGAAATAAGCAACAAATACTGTAGCAATTACTGTAAAGAAGAATGTTAAACCAAAGTATAGGTTTAAGTTTTTCACCTTGTTAACGATAGAAACAACATCCCCTAAAAGACTTGCGAAATTAAGCTTTGCGCCACCAAATACGAAGCTAAGTCCATTCAATGTTACAAGAGCTGCAAATAACGAAATAAGAGCTGAAAGTCCAAAGAAGATTTTCTCAAATAATGAATTTTTATTATAGCTTGCTACTGTATCCACTGCTTGACTCATCTTTTCTTTATTTTCTTCAGTGAATACTTTTTTGGCTGCTTCTTCCATTTTTTCTTTAGCAACACCCGCAACTTCTTTTGCTTTTTCAGTTGCTTCTCCTGCTTTTTCTTTTACGGTTTCTACAACTTCTTTAAAGTCTCCATCTGCTTCAGGATTCTTTGCCTCAGAAACTTCTTCTTTGGCTGTTTCTGCAACTTCCTTAACTTCTTCTGCAGTTTTTTCAGCAGCTTCTACTACTTCTTCTTTCACTTCTGTAGCTTTCTTTTCAACCGATTCTAATTCTACATTTTTATTTTCGTTTTGATCCATCAGAGCACCTCTTTTATACGTTCTTTTAACAAATTTTATCACAATCTTCTGTTTTCTTCCACTTTCAAAAAACGCTTGAAAAAGTGTAAAGTCTTTTTATAGAGACATCCTAAAAGGGATATTACACTACTATTTTGAAAAAAATGACCCATTCCAATGCAGAAAAAAGAAAAAGCTAGACAATTGTCTAACTTCTTCAAGTTTCGTTAATTTTTATTTTAAGATGGTCCCATCGGCTAATGTAATTGTATATCCATTCAAGTTAATGGTTCCTTTGTTCGTTAAAGATGTAATTTTGACGTTTCCTGTCAACGTCCATTTCGCCCCCTCTTCTACTGTGATTACTGCATTATTGTCCACGGCAGTCCCTCCTTCAGCATTTTTTACGATATTGATGATACCTGTAAAGTTTGTTCCTTTGCCCATTGTAAAGTTCAAAGTAGAAACAGTATCAACCTCAATAGCCCCTGTTAATGTTTGGTTTGTCGTTGTTAATTCAACCTGACCACCATTGGCACCGGCTGTACCCCAGCCACGTGTCGCATCATTTCCTAAGACGGCAAGTAATCTGCCAGATGTATCTTGATTTGTAATCGTTACGTCTTCTAAAGTGATAACGCTGTGAGTGTTCGTTACGTAGATTTGGTCTCCATTACGTCCTGTTAACGTGCCACCTTTCATTGTGAAAGTAGCCGTTCCACTTTCAGCGTCTCCTGACATTGATTGGTAAATCATCACATTGTGTACGTTGTTGTCTGAAGAGCTACCCTCAGTTGAACTCATATTTCCTGTTACATTTGTATTTTCTAATGTAATAGAGTTTTGACCTTCAATCACAAGTGCTTCTGAGTTTTCAGCGTTTAAAGTTGCATTTTTAACAGTGACATTTGCGGTAGAGTATACGGCTGGTGAGTTGTATCCTGTAGAAGTGTAAGTCCCTTTGTCTACGACTACCGTACCTCCACCACGGTCTGTACGAATCGCTGCTGATGAATTCCCTGCGGTATTCACCGTTAAGTTTGTCGCGTTCATCGCAGCGCCACCAGTAGTTTGGATACCACCTGAGTTATCTTTTGTTGTTGTGATGGTTGTATCTGATACATTGACGGTTGTTACTGATCCGTAACTAAACACTCCGTTCCCGTTTTGAGCCGTTGTATTTACTGTAGCGTTTTTAATCGTCACTGTTGCTCCATCGGTTGCTAAGAATCCTGCATTCATTCCGTAGAAGTCACCGTTTTCTGTGTTCGATGTCGCTCCGGCTGTTTTGTTTACCGTTACGCCGTCTAATGTGACTGTTGCTCCTGTTACACGAAGCGCATTTTCATCATCACCCGTAGATTCGTAAGTTTCTCCAGTTACTGTTGCATCTGTTGTTAAGTTTGTTGCTGCATCCCCTTGAGTCACTTGGTCACTTCCGCCAAACCCTTCTCCTCCAGGTTTAGCGGGAGGACTTTGCTGCGATTGTACTTGTGAAGTTTCAGCCGCTGTTTGTGCTTGTGTGTTTTGGCATGCAACTAAAGTTGTTGCAATAGTAATCGTGGATAATAGAACAATCATTCTGTTTCTTTTCATTTTGGTCCCCCTCGCTTCCTATCAACTATTTGTTGATGGTTTTATCATAACGAGCTTACTTAAAATGAACTTAAAACAAAAAAAGTTTTTCGAAAAAGTTTTTTCAAACTGAAAATTATCATATATGATAATTACCATATATGATAATTTCGTACGAAAAAAAGACGCTGGAATGATTTTCCAATATCTTTGATTTTTTATCTATCTTAAATCACTATAAAAATAAAAGCCCAATCTTTTCTTCAGATTGAGCTAATCCTCTTCAGGATTCCATTGATATTCTCTTAGCGATATATTTGTTGGGCTTTTAAAGAGGATTCCTTCTGTTTCTAATAACTCCTTTTGCTCCAGCCATCCAGGTACAAGTCTTCCACTCGCATTAACGACTCGGTGGCAAGGATAGTCCCCAAAGAGTTCCACCTGACTTAAAATTTTCCCAACGAGTCTTGCGTTTTTCGGTCGTCCTACAAGACTAGCAATTTGTCCATAGGTAGCCACTTTGCCTCTAGGAATTTCACCTACCACTTCTAAAACTTCGTAAACGAATCGTTTATCCATTTTCTTCACCATCAATGACAAAGCGAATCTGATGGTCGCTGATTAATTCGGCGCTCAAGCGGACTTGATTGGTTTCAGCAATCTTCTTTGCAATGGCAAGTCCAAGTCCACTTCCACCCGTGGCACGATTTCTTGAGCTGTCTACTCTGTAAAATCGATCAAATAATTGACTGACTTGTTCTTTTGTAATTGGCTCAGTATTGTTTTCAAACGAAATTTGGTGTTCTTTTGCATCAACAGTAATCGTCGAACTTCCTACTGTATACTTGATAGCATTGTCTAATAAAATTCGCACTAATTCTGTGATAGCTTCTTTATTTGTCGTCATCATGCTGGAATCATTTCCGGTAAATGTAACTTGAAGTCCTTTTTCATCTAATACCGGTTGAATCTCTTCAACGATATTTTTTGTAACACCCACTAAATCAACTTTTTCTTTAGTCGTGCTTGCTTCTCCTTCGTCGTATCTAGAAAGAAGTAGCATTTGCTCCACTAGGGCATTCAATCGTTTAATTTGTCTTCTATTGCTATCGACAAATTTTTCCTGAGTTCCCATCATCGCTAAAACGTCTGTATTGGCTGATAAGACTGCTAGTGGTGTTTTAATTTCATGACTCGCATTTGCAATAAATTGTTGTTGGCGTTCAACATTCTCAACAAATGGTCGAATTGCTTTCTTAGAAACAACACGGACAAGAATATAAACAATCATCAAACAGGCGATAAAAACTCCCCCGGTTACCATTAATAAGCGCCATACTTGTTGGACTTCACGGTTGGCATCTATAAAAACGACGATAAAAGATGATTCTTCACCCGAAATCTTGTAACGCAAACTTCCTTCCCATCCACTCAAGGATTTGGACTCTACCAATCGCAGAGCTGACTCTTTTAAACTTGATTCTTCTACAGAGATTAAATGCGATTGATCTACAGAAGTCACTTCATTATTTTCAACTTTAACAACCGCATAGCGCGTGGATAATTGGTCATCTTTTCTAAATTCATGACCAATTGGCTTCCCATGTGAAGGGTGTTCTTTTGGCCCCTCATTGGATGGAGCATCTGGGAACGTTCCATTATTTTCAACTAACATCGTTGCCACACGATCTACTTGTTCGATTGTTTGTCGGTAGTTTATCCCATTCACAATCACTAAGACTATATAGAGTACGATTGTAAAAGATAACATGGCACTCTTCACAAAACTTTTTTGTAGTTGTCGAAACATATGCTCCTCCTTTTCTTTTTTCTAACAATATACGGTGATACTTAGTTGGCTGCTGATTCAACCACTAATTTATAGCCCAGTCCGCGAGCAGATTTAATCGTTACATCGGCCTCGATTGTTGCTAATTTTTTTCGCAACGATGAGATATTCACCCAAACGACATTAATTTCGGCCTCTGAATCAAGTCCCCAAACTTTCTCCATAATTAAATCCGTAGAAAGCACTTGATTACTATTCATCATAAAATATTCCATCAATTGAAATTCTTTATTATTTAATAATACTTGCCCTTTAGAGGTCATCATCGTGAAGGTATCTCGGTTTAATTCAACATTCCCTAGTGTCATAACAGATGCCACAAATACATTCGGACGACGTAGTAAAGATTTCACGCGCGCTAACAACTCAGCACCTTCAAAAGGTTTCGTTAAATAATCATCCGCTCCTTCTTCAAGACCAGTCACTTTATCCTCTAATTGACTTTTTGCTGTCAACATCAGGACCGGTGTATGAATCCCGTTGGAACGTAATTCTCTGACCACTTCGATTCCATTCTTTTTAGGCATCATGACATCTAATAAAATTAAATCATATGGCGTAGACTCCGCATAAAAAAGCGCGTCTTCGCCATCATGGACCATTTCTACACTATATTTTTGCATTTCGAGCATCATCTTCAGAGCTTCCGCTAAATCAATTTCATCTTCAGCTACTAGAATTCTCATGGTTTCCCCTCCTATATAAGGATACGATTTCAATTTAAATTATACTTAAACTGAGGATTTACACGTATTTTCAAATGAAATTAGCAAATCACGCAATTGTTGTTTTTGCGTGCAATTCAATCCCCTTAATGTATGTTCCATCATTTCATGCTGAGCAGGAATTAATTGATCAAGCTGCTGTTTTCCTTTTTCTGTCAGTGAAATATGTTTTGTTTTCCAACTTTTCTCAATGGTAATTAATTCTAATTTTTGTAAATGGTGAATACAGTGGGTAATATTCCCCTGCGTTAAGTTCAAAGTGGAGGCAATTGTCTTTTGGTCCACTGTTCCTTGTCTAAAAATCACATGTAAAACTTCAAAATGTGTTGGATTCAATCCTAATTTTTTTAATGAAATTGAAAACGTCCGTAGATTCTCATTGTAAATTTTCATAATCATCATCCATATCTCATGAGAGACATTCATTTTTTCACATTCTGTTACCATACCAACACCTCTTTCTTCATTAACTTTACTATTGAAATGAGCTTCTGTCAAACACTCTCGCTCTTATGCCACCCTATAAAATGGTTAACCGAAACCAGGTTCTTTTACTAAAAAAGAGTAAGAATAACGAGTGCCTTCAAATTCTATAGTAGTCATTGTAGCGTTTGTAATCGATGTGAATTACTGACACTTGGAATTCATTCCTAGTGTCAGTTTGAAGCTCGTTAGACCTGAGACCTAGGCTCAGGTCAGTACAGCACTAATGACTACTATAGAGTTATTT
Organism: Granulicatella sp.; assembly: GCF_057274575.1. NCBI lineage: Bacteria > Bacillati > Bacillota > Bacilli > Lactobacillales > Carnobacteriaceae > Granulicatella > Granulicatella sp. Next base: position 8,252 of record NZ_DBHISP010000004.1, read on the forward strand.
GAAGGTACGAAGTGTCTTACTCTTTTTCTCTTTATTTTCCAACAAAAAGAGCCCTGGTTTCAGGTTAAACCAGGACTCGGAAAGCACAATTTCCCTATTTTGCTATCCATATTTTTTTTTGACGAATCAACAAGATGCATGCAACCATAACTACTAAAAATGTTCCAGCCCCTGCTGTCCCGTTAACAGATAATGAGTATACCCATGGACTTGTTCCTTCTGGAGCATATTGCCCCCAGAATAACACTCCAGCGATATAATGAACGAAGTAGCGCACACCTACTCCTAATAATGCTGCGATCCCTGACCATACAATTGCAGAAGAAAATTTATCATTTTTCAATGCTTTTTGGAAAGGTCCATATACTAAACCAGCAAGACCCATAACTGTAAATGCAATGATATATTCAATCAATACTTGTTCTACAGATAAGAATGATACTTTTCCTAGAGGGAAGTGAATCAATCCCCATAAAAGTCCAGCAGCCAAACCAGGTGTCAATCCTCTACGGAGTGAAAAAATAACAAGAATAATTGCTCCCCATGATGGTGAAAACCAACCTGCTAGTTTTGGTACAAATGATAGTACCATTGCGAGTGCAGCGATAATCGCAACCTCTACCCAAATTAAAACATTTCTCTTCATTAAAAAAAGAGCCTCCTTCGTTTTCTTGAAAACACAAAGAGACTCCAACTAATTTCGAAATCGAATACAATTCCTACGCACGCATTAACGTAACAGGTTCAAGGGTTTGTACATACATCTCAGCCATAGAGGCACCCCTTTGTATTTTCTATTTATTTAACTGTTTTAAATATACCCTCTACTTTCCTCTTTTGCAATCCTTAAGCTCAATTTTTGCAGATTTTTTCTGATGAACAAACAAAAAGCTCCTAAGGAAAATCCTTAGAAGCCTTATTTCGCTCAATTATTATGTTTTCTTCTTTAATCTCATAGTTTCGTAACTACAACTTGTGGTAATAGCTCTTCAATAAATGCTTTTTCAGCGATCCCAACAGAAAAGGCTGTCGCACTTCCAGTCGCAGCTCCTTGTCTCAAGCTTGCTGCATAATCGCCTGTTTCGATAAATTTTGCCATGAAACCAGAAAGCATTGAGTCCCCTGCGCCTACGGAGTTCACAAGTGTCCCTTTCGGAACATTCGATGTGTACACTTCTCCAGTTTCTGTGATGAGCATTGCGCCATCACCACCGCGAGAAATCAGTACATTTCTAGCCCCCATTTGCTGTAATTGTTTTGCATAATTTACAATTTGTTCTTCTGTCTCAATCGTTACCCCGAAAATCTCACCTAATTCATGATGATTTGGTTTAATGATAAACGGATGGTATGGAAGACATTTGGTCAGTAAATCCTTTGTTGTATCGAGGACTAGTTTGACCCCTTTTTCGTCACATAATTTAGCAATGGTCGTATAAGCCGAATGGTCCATTCCATTTCCTGCATTCCCTGCTAAAAATACAACATCTCCTTCTTGAAGTCTGTCTTCAAAATAGGTCACTAGACGTCCAAAATCGTCCTTAGTTACAACCGGTCCATTTGCATTAATTTCCGTTTCTTCATTACTCTTCAACTTTAGATTAATTCGAGTGACTCCATCGATTTGAATAAAGTCTGTCCCGATACCTTCGGATTGGAGAGCTTCTTTGATGAAGTTTCCTGAAAAACCTGCTAAAAACCCAGTGGCTGTATTGTCAAATCCTAATCGTTTTAGGATTACCGACATATTAATTCCTTTACCGCCTGCAACGTAATTTTCTTCTATAGATCGGTTCAAAGTCCCTAGTTCACAGTTAGGAACTTTTACAACAAGGTCAATTGCTGGATTAAACGTAATCGTGTAAATCATGCTATCTCTCCTCTTTTACTCGTCCATTTCAACAAGACGAATGCTCCCAGCCATACGGTAACGTAAGTCCGCTTGCTCTTTCGTCGTGTTTGTTACCATGGTTACTTGATGAAAATCAGCAACCTTACATAAACTTACTTTAGCAAATTTACTAGAATCCGCCAAAACATAAGCATGATTACTCTTACTAATGGCAATTTTTTTAATTTGAGCTTCTTCCTCATCCGGCGTTGTATACCCATAACTGAGATCGACTCCATTCATCCCGAGGAACGCTTTTTTAAAGAAATATTCTCGGAGTTGGTTTTGAGCAAGAGTTCCAATAACTGCACTCGTTTCTACCTTTACTTGACCGCCTAATAACACCGTTTTGATTCCATAGTCTGCAAGAAGATGGGCCTGCTGTACCCCATTTGTAATCACCGTGACATCTTTTCCTTCTAAATGCGGAATCATTCTTAAAGTCGTTGTCCCTGCATCCATATAAATCGTTTCACCCTTCGTTACTAAAGAGGCTGCATAGCGACCAATACATTCTTTTTCTCTTCGATTTGAACGTTCTTTTTCTTTGGTGGTCGGTTCAAACTCTTTCGAATACACTCTTTTAGCACCACCATGGATACGAATCAGGGTTCCTTCTTCTTCTAATAAAGAAAGATCGCGTCGAATAGTGGATTCAGAAGCCTGGAGAGCCTCCATTAAATCCTTTAGGTGAACTGTATCTTCCTTGTCTAATAAATCTAAAATAATTCTTCTTCTCTTTTCAGTAAGCATGCAGTTCCTCCTAAATGTATCAATCTGCTAATTTTCTTGACCGATTCGGTTTAAAACGGTCAAAAACAGTCATTTTTATATATTTTTGTAAATAATTTTAACTACATTACTTATATAATATAAGAGTATATATCCATTGGCGCAAGTAATTTAAGATTCTTTTATCAAGAAAATTACCCTAAAAAATTTACTTCCATTGTGATTAATCAGATTTATTATTAATTTTTTTATATAAATGCTGTATTTTTGAACTAAACCGTCAAAAAAGCACTGAAGACATCACGAATTCATGTCTTCAGTGCTTTTCTTTATAGTTTTTAATGATTATTATTCGTTATCTTCTACTTTTTCGTGAGGTAAAATGAGATTGAGCAGTATTCCTGCAATGGCACAAAGAGCTGTACCTGATAACGTTACTGGTCCTAATTGTAATACCGCAGAACCCAATCCTAGTACTAACATGGAACTTGCAATAATTAAGTTACGTACTTGACGGAAGTCTACTTGTTTTTCAATTAACACTTTCAACCCATTGGAAGCAATAACCCCATAAAGGAGAATCGCCATTCCTCCAAGTACCGCATTTGGAATCGTACGAACTAAAGCCGTGAATTTACCAAAGAAACTGAGGAGAATTGCAATAATCGCTGCATTACGAATGACGGATACAGAAGCAATACGTGTTAGTCCCACAACCCCAGTATTTTCACCATAAGTCGTATTCGCTGGACCTCCTAGAAAGGCAGATACAGCCGTTGCTACGCCATCTCCGATTAAGGTACGGTGTAAACCTGGATCACTCAAGAATTGCTTCCCGCAAATTTGACTGAGTACGGTATGGTCTCCAATGTGTTCTGCAATCGTCACAACAGCTACTGGTAGAAGCGCCCATGTTTCCGGACCGAAGTATAAATGATACTGATTGAAAAGCCCATTTGTATCGAACGGCAAGTATAACTCTGGCAAAGCAATCCATTGAGCTTCTATTACTTTTGTGAAATCTACTAGACCAAAGCAGATGGCTACGATATATCCACCGATAATCCCAAATAAGAATGGGATTATTTTCAAGAAACCTTTTGCTTTCGTATTAATAAATGCTGTAATAAGGAAGGTCACCACCGCCACGAACATTGGTTTCCAGTCTCCATCCACAACAAAGCCCGCATTTTTAACCGCACTGTTTGCAAGACCTAGACCAATTACGATAATCATCGGTCCAATGACAATCGGTGGTAATAATCGGTTAATCCATCCCGTTCCTAATAACTTCACGAAAATTGCCACTACCACATACAATAGTCCGACTAACACTACCCCTGTCTGAGCTGCATCGGGACTTCCGCCCATTTGCGCCATTGCAAACTGCATGGCCGTAATAAAAGCAAAAGAGGATCCCAAGTAAACAGGTACTTTAAATTGCGTCGCTACCATATAGATTAGTGTTCCTAATCCTGACGCAAATAAAGCAACCGATACTGGCATCCCCAATATTAACGGCACTAAAACAGTGGCTCCAAACATCGCAAACACGTGCTGCAAACTCAAGAACAGTCCAGGCACGAGCTCCGGTTTTTGATCCACATCCAACAACAGATCGACTTTTGAAGTTTGTAACTCCATTTTCCCCTCTTTTCCGGGCGTTTTTGTGCACACAAAAAGCCCTATGTTATTAAGCGTAGGGCTAGTCTAATAAACTTGTTCTTAGCCTTTCTCACCTCTCTGGATGAGTTTAAAAGCCCTTGCTAGAGGGTAGTGTATCATAACTAAAGTGAATTTTCTATACTTTTTTTGTTTTTTTATAAAAAACTATTGTGCACCTACTCATTCCCAGTTACAATTAAAACCAAGCAACCCTTAAAGTTGCCCAGTCTAACTTTATGGAGGAATCATTTATGGTCAAATCAGTAGAAACTATCACAGAATTAATCGGGAACACTCCCCTTGTGAAACTAAACCGTTTAGTTTCAGACGATTCTGCAGATGTATATGTAAAAGTCGAGTCGTTTAACGCCGGTGGATCTGTCAAAGATCGTATCGCTTTAAACATCATCGAAACAGCTGAGAAAGATGGCTCGCTAAAACCTGGCGACACAATCATCGAAGCAACAAGTGGAAATACAGGTGTAGGACTTTCACTAGTCGGCGCTGCAAAAGGATACAAGGTAATTACAATTATGCCTGAATCCATGTCTATCGAACGCCGTCAATTAATGAAAGCATACGGTACAGAAGTCTTATTAACGCCTGCTGCGGATGGATTCGGCGCTGCCGTTGCGAAAGCTGAAGAACTCGCTACACAACCTGGCTACTTCTGGGCACGTCAATTCGACAACGAAGCAAACCCAGCTATCCACTATCAAACAACTGGGCAAGAAATTATTAAAGCCTTCGATGGCAAAACACCCGATGCTTATATCAGCGGTATCGGTACTGGCGGTACGATTACAGGTGTAGGCCGTGCCTTGAAAGAAGTCAATAAAAACGTTGAAATTATCGGAGTTGAACCTGAAGAAGCGCCATTCATTTCTAAAGGACAAAAAGGAAAACACCGCATCCAAGGAATTTCTGCCGGTTTTGAACCGAGCATTATTGACCGTGGTGTGATCGACGGCTTTGAACTTGTAACAAGTGACAACGCTATCGAAACAGCGAAAAACTTAGCCGCTAAGGAAGGTATCCTTGCTGGTATTTCTTCTGGAGCCGCTGTAACTGCCGCTTTACGTGTGGCAAAACGCTTAGGAAAAGGCAAATCTGTTGTGGTTCTATTACCAGATACAGGTGAACGTTACCTTTCAACTGGTATTTTCGGTGAAGCGTAATTCATTGTAAAAAATAATAAGAGAAGAGTCTCAGATACTTTATTGCAAGCTTTTGAAGTTCTTCATAGTGATGGCAGTAGCCACTACTGCTCTCACTATAGAATTCAAAAGATTTCCATTCAGTATTTGAGATTCTTTTTTTGTACAAAAATTCATCTAAAAGGCGTTCAGAATCTAGATGTATCATGTATGATACATCTAGCTCTTTTTGTATCAATTTTGATACAACTCAACTTTTAATGTAACATTTTTGTTACGTAACATTATTGTTACACTCAAGGGAAAACAAAAACCACCTCGGAAAAATCCGAGGTGGTTTCACTTTTTAAATACGATTAAGCTTCTCGTGTTTCAGCTTCTTTTTTGTTTCCGAATTTCTTAGCAATATAGGCTGTTAAGATTGGAGTTAAAATCGCTGTTACGATTACTGAAGCTGTAATTTGAGTCGTTGCAGTTGCTTCGATTCCTTTGAACGTTGCATCTACTGCTGAAAGTGCAGCTGGCGTAGCAATAGCGCTGGCTGCCGTACTTGAAATGGCAGCACCAGCAACCCCGTTCCCACCTGTTAAGCGGTCTGCTGCGATGGAGGCAATACCACCAACGAGTGTAGTAATCACCCCTAGCAAAATACCAGGTAGACCCCCTTCAAGGATTTGACCAAAGCTCATGTTTGCCCCTAAACAGAAACCAACGACGATAATGATAGCTGTAATCCCGTTTGAGAGTACTTTTTTCATGTAAGGGAAGGCATTTCCTAACGCAATCCCTAACACAAGTGGTAATACCGTTCCCACTAAGTTCCAAATCGAGATGTTTGCAAGGCCGGCACTACTTAATACGGCCATTGTTACCATTGGTCCAACGCTTAATGTTGTAATTCCAACGGCCCCAGCATCGATTTCGTCCCCGTATACATCTACAATCCCCGCATACATGGCATTATTAGCTACAGAGATGGCACCGATAACGGCAACAGCGCTAAGTCCAAGGAAGTTGTCATTAAATACTTTCGCAACCAATAACCCCAAGACTACAGATACGGCAATTTTCGCTAAAATAATTGCTGCCCCACGTCCAACAGCTTTTGGTGTGTTTTTAAGAGAAATGGTCCCCCCGATAATGAAGAGGAATGCCCCAACAAGTGGTCCAGCACCTTTCACGATTGGAGTGGTAAATCCACCAATTTGTAATATTTGAGGGAAAAATGTATTAATCACACATCCAATAAACATTGGAATAATGATTGTATCCCCAGGAATTTTAATCTTTTTCATACTGTTCACAATCCTTCTATGAGTTGGAATAAGGCTCTAGCTAAAATCAACCATCTAATGTGATACCGCCATCGCAGTCACCGATTTCCCCTGTAACGAAGCTTGCAAGGTCGCTTGCAAAGAAGAGAATCATTTGCGCGATTTCAGTAGGTTCTGCACGACGTCCAAGAGGAATCATACTGATCACTTTTTGGCTCTTTTCTTTATCTTCTGATAATACTGTTGTCATATCTGTACGAGTGAATGAAGGACATACAGCGTTACATGCAATATTGTATTTACCGCCTTCTTTAGCAACGGCTTTTGTTAGCCCATTTAAACCAGCTTTAGAAGAAGCATAAGCAGCAGTCCCTAAAAGTCCACCACCCAGTTTCGCAGCAACGGAAGATACATTTACGATACGTCCACCTTTGTTTTCGATAAAGTGTGGGAAAATGGTGCTGATTGTTGAGAAGCATCCTGAAAGATTGATGCGGATTGTTCTTTCCCATTCTTCGTATGTTAATTGGTCGAATGGTTTAGCACTAATCACCCCTGCACAGTTCACTAAGATATCGACTTTGCGTTCTGCTAAAATCTCGTTCATGCTTTTTACGATAGATTCATGATTTCCTAAATCCATGTATTTGAAGCTTGTGTGTTCTGGTCCAAATTCTTCAACGGTTTTGTTTGCTGCAGCTTCATTAATATCTGCAATCACAACATAACCACCGCCGTCAACGATACCACGAACGATTTCTTTACCAATACCATTTGCACCACCAGTGACAATGGCAACTTTACCTGTGAAATCCATAAAATCACGTCCTTTGATTTGATATGTTCATTCTATCACTAAACAATGAACATTCGACTCTTTTTATGGTTATCATTTGTTAACTTTTCAACTTTTATATGATGGAGAAACCCCAGTCTATCTATTCCTATAGACCGGGGTTATTCTTACAATTGATTTGAAATTTTTACATGACGTTCGTTCTTCAAATAATCCCCTAAAGCTTTTACTTCAGAAAGTTTTTCTTTGAACGAAAGCTTCTCTTGCTTCTTATCCTTATAGAAAAGTTCTAAGGAATAATAAGACACTCCTTTTTGAACAGTCTTATAGATGAAGGCATGTTTTACTTTGGACAATTGGATGACTACAAAGTTATTCCCATAATGAATCAGAATATTATTTTTGACGAGAACCTTTATGGAAGGATCATGATAATCTGCACGCTCCATTAAATATTTCATTTCGTGAGCATATTCTGGGAAAAGCTCATCAAAACTACGGTAATTCTTTTTCAATTTTCTAATACGAAGAATTTGAATGAATAAACATATTAGCAAAATGATTACTGCCAAGAGAATCATAAAACTATCCCCGATTCGAGCTCCATTATCCGTCAAGCTTAATATATGGACTTCATCAAAGACAGGTCTTGGCGCTTCCTTATAAAAAAGGCTGATAAAGAAATTCGCATAAAATTTTGCTTTCATTTCTGGAGTAATATGAACAGTTTTTTTCCCTTTACTCCCTTTTGTAATCTCTGGTGTCACGCGAACACTTAGATAAAAATTAGATTGTTCCAAAGCATTTTGCTGATTAGCTAGTGATTCTTTAAAATCAAGAATGGTCTGTATTTCTTCTGATTTTACTTCTAATATACTGACTCCATAATCGTGTTTTACAAAATAAAACTTACGCTCTCCAATCGTGATTGGTTTTGGATCAATATCCAGTACCTTGATGGCCACTGAAGTAGAGGTATCTTTCATCTCATAAATGGCGTCCGATTGGTAGAGGGTTTCTGCACTTTGATACGACCTCATCCCCATGAGAAATAAAAAAAAGCTAACAAAAGCCATGAATAAAATAAATATCCATAATCCCCACGTTCTTCTTAAATATCCTTTATGCACTACTATTTCCACTTCCTTATGCTTGTTCCTATACAGACTGAATGATGAGTATTTCTATGGATAGGAAACAAATGATTCAAAAATAAACTGTCCAGCCCATTATAAATCAAAAGAAGTAAAAAAACATCTGATAATGTACTCTATCGCTGGAACGCGAAGGCTGCCCTCCAAGATATTTTCCCGAGATGGCAGCCTTCAAATCGTTCTATTCAGTTGTAGCGTTGTTTTGATTGGAATCTTCTTCATTCCCAATCACTTTATCTAAGTACTGTTTTTTTATCGTTAAAACTTGACGAATGGCAAGTGCAGAAGCGATTAAAAGAATGAAGGTTAACCAAATCCATGTAGTAAATTCAGCAGGGAAGCTGGCCCCAGCAAAAACAAGATAGATTGCCAACGCGACTACAAAAATATGAATGACCTGCCAGCAACCAAAAGACTTCACTTCTTTATAATACCTGTCTTTTTCATCTTCAGTCAGTTCGTTTTTTTGACTTTTGGTCGTATTTTCTTCTAAGAGCAAGTAATCTGTCGTTACTTGAAAGATAGTACTTAACTCAATAATCTTCTCGATTTCTGGAAGAGCTTGACCGGATTCCCATTTAGAAATGCTTTGACGAGAAACTTTAATTTGTTCCGCTAGCGTTTCTTGTGACCATCCTTTTTTTTTTCTAAGATGATATATTTTTTCAGCGAGTTTCATCATTTCATCCTCCTTTATTCTATTCTAATCCTAACAATTTTATCTCAACTTGAAAATACAGCCTCCTAACCTTTTTGTCAACTAATGGTTGCACCTTCAGTTGCACTTTAAAACAGCAGAAAAATCAAGCATTCATACAGCCAGATAAACCAAAAAAGCTCTAAACACCCAAGCAGTGTTTAAAGCTTTAATCCTTATTTCTCGCGTTGAGATTTAATCTCATCAATTAAGCTTTGTAGTTCAGCTTCTTCGAAATGATATTTTTCGCCACAGAAATGACACACCACTTCTGCACCGTGATCTTCGTCAATGAGATGTTGTAAGTCATCTACTCCAATCGACATCAATCCTGCACTGAAACGTTCACGCGTACAGCCGCAATGGAACTTCACAGGCATCTCTTCTAATTCACGAATGTTTTCCGAACCTAATAATCGATTTAAAATATCGCGCGGTTGTTCTTGTTGGTCAATCAATTTTGAGACCATTGGAATTTCGTTAATACGACGTTCAATTTCTGAAATCGTCGCTTCGCTAGCTCCTGGCAATAATTGAATCATAAAGCCACCTGCTGCACGAACCGTTTCATCTGGATTGACAAGAACGGATACCCCAACAGCTCCATTAATTTGTTCTGAAACTGCTAAGTAATACGTAAAGTCCATTCCGAGTTCCCCGTCCACAATGGGCACTTGACCAGAAAACGGTTCTCTCATGTTTAAGTCTTTGATAACGGTAATGGTTCCATTTGTTCCAACAACCCCACGGACATCTAATTTTCCTTTGTCGTTTAACTCAAGGCTGACATGAGGATTCGTGATATAACCACGCATTTCCCCGCGGCCATTCGCATCGGCCATGATTTTTCCACCAGGGCCATCCCCATTCACTTGAACCGTGATGCGTTCGTCGCCTTTTAAACTGCTTGCTAATAATTGCGTTCCGATGATCGTACGTCCAAGCGCTGCTGTTGCAGAACTCCAAGTGTCGTGTCTGCGTTGGGCCTCTGCAATTGCATCTGTTGCTACCATAGCAACGGCTTTAACCTCATCATTGAATGCTAATACTTTTAATAATGAATCTGCCATTTGTTTCTCCTTTTTTAAAAGAAAAGAGCTGTGACAACAGCCTCAGCTCTCTTTTTCTTTCTATTATTCTTCTTTGTTTTCATCCTCAAGTTCGCTTGGAGCTGGCGTAACATCTGCTACTTCCACTTCCTCGTCCTCTTTTGGATCTTCTTTACCTTCTGCTTGTTCTGCATCACGTTTTGCTAAGGCTTTTTTTGTTTCTTCAAAACTTGCCGCTTCTGATTCGCTTGGATATTCATCTTCCACGATTGTAGCTGGCATTTCACCTGTTTCAAAAAGTGATTTGATTGTACGTTCATCTAATGTTTCTAATTCTAGAAGTTTTTGAGCAATTAATTCTAATTGGTCTTTATGTTCTTCAAGAATTTGAAGAGCTTTTTCATGCGCTTCTTTCATGATACGACGTACTGCATTGTCAATTTCAAACGCCACTTGATCTGAGTAACCTTTTGTTTGACCATAGTCACGTCCGATAAATACTTGATGATTTCCTTCGTATTGAACCGTTCCTAATTCGTCCACCATTCCGTACTCTGTAATCATGCTACGAACGATAGCTGTTGCTTGTTCAAAGTCGTTACTTGCTCCAGTAGTCTTCACGCCAAAGATAAATTCTTCAGCAGCACGACCACCGAGCAGTCCAACTACTTGTTCGAACAGTTCTTCTTTTGTCATTAAGAAACGATCTTCTTTTGGAAGCATGATGGCATATCCGCCAGCACGTCCACGAGGGACAATCGTTACTTTATGAACCACACGTGCATCGCTTAAGACCATACCAACAATTGTATGCCCTGCTTCGTGGTAAGCCACCATTTCACGTTCTTTCTTGCTGATGGCACGGTCTTTTTTGGCAGGACCTGCAATCACACGGTCATGTGCTTCATCCACGTCTAATGCGTCGATAGCTGTTTTATCACGACGAGCGGCTACTAAAGCTGCTTCGTTTAATAAGTTTTCAAGTTCAGCACCAGAGAATCCTGGAGTTTGTTGCGCAATCACTTTTAAGTCCACGTCTTTTGCAAGTTTCTTATTGCGTGCGTGTACTTTTAGAATCGCTTCACGGCCTTTCACATCTGGACGACCTACTAAGATTTGACGGTCAAAACGTCCTGGACGAAGTAAGGCTGGGTCTAATACATCTGAACGGTTCGTTGCGGCAATCACGATAATTCCCTCTGTTCCTTCAAATCCGTCCATTTCAACGAGCAATTGGTTTAATGTTTGTTCACGTTCGTCGTGTCCGCCACCCATTCCGGCACCACGTTGACGACCAACGGCATCGATTTCATCAATAAAGATAATTGCTGGAGCATTTTTCTTCGCGTTTTCGAATAAGTCACGAACACGGCTTGCCCCAACCCCTACGAACATTTCTACGAATTCAGAACCTGAAATCGAGAAGAAAGGTACATTTGCTTCACCGGCAACGGCTTTTGCAAGAAGGGTTTTCCCTGTTCCTGGAGGGCCCTCAAGAAGTACTCCGGCAGGAATGCGAGCACCAAGCGCTGTAAATTTACGTGGGTCTTTTAAGAATTCTACCACTTCTACAAGCTCTTGTTTTTCTTCTTCAGCACCGGCTACATCAGAGAAGCGCACTTTTACGTTTTGTTTCTTCTGATTGGTTGCACGGCTCTTACCGAAGTTCATTGGATTGTTACGTCCACCTTGACCACCTTGGCTCATAAACATGCTATAAAGCAAGAAGCCCAAGATTCCCAGCGGAATAACCACTTGGATCAGTGCTGCAATCCATACTCCTGTAGAACTTTCTGGTAAAGATTCCACTTTTGTGTTTTTTGATTGAGCAGCTTCATTAATTTCTTTTATAGTAGAGTCATTTGGCAATACTGTTGTTTTAAATTGTGTACTCTTTGTAGAACGATTATCAAAAATTGATAATCCTTTTTGATTTTTAGCTTCCTCTGTAGTTTGTTCCTTAGGATCTGTATATTCCCCAGTAATCGTATAAACAGAGTTTGAATATTGCATTTTTAATTCTTTAATTTCGCCTTTTTTCAAACTTTGCATAAATTCTGTATAAGAAATATCTGCTACAGAGCCTTTCGAATTGCCGTTGAACATTCCTACAAAAATGACAATCGCACCGAAAATAAGCATATATAGTAAACTTGATCTAAAAATTGATCGGTTATTATTTGTATTCATTGGACCTCCTCATCTTCTTAAAAAAGAAGAACGATAGTATTCTTAACTACCGCTCCATCATAACATATTTGACTTTTATTGACGAATAGTTTAACTCATTCTTAATTTTCGTAGAATTCTGGTTTCAATACGCCGATACAAGGGAGATTACGATAAAATTGTTTGAAGTCCAATCCATAACCTACAACAAATTTATTTGGAACTTCAATTCCAACATAATCTGCTTCGATGGCTTCTTCACGACGTTCCGGTTTATCTAATAAAGTGACCACTTTTACACTTGCTGCTTGACGGTGTTTTAAAAGTTCAACTATATGAGATAAAGTACGACCAGTATCGATAATGTCTTCTACGATAATTACGTGGCGATCTTTAACGCTTTGTCCTAAGTCTTTCAAAATACGGACTTCTCCACTTGATTCAAATTCATTTCCATAACTAGATACATCCATGAAATCAATTTCTAAGTTACAGTCCATCGCACGAACTAAATCTGCCATAAAGAAAATAGCACCCTTAAGAATACAAATGACTAACGGATCTTTCCCACGGTAATCATCCGCTAAAGTAGCACCTAATTTCTTGATTGTTTCTTGTAATTGTTCTTCTGATACTAAAATTTCTGCCATATCATTTTTTAACATGTGTGCACCTCGTTTTGTTTTCGTAAGATAGAATCATTTTACCAGTTTCCTCCTCAAAGGACAACGGATGAGCATAGCGATAACCTAAAATTGCACGAATTTTTTTTGTAGCATCCTCGACGACCCAAATTTGTTTTCGTTCTTCAAGCGGAATCTTTGAATTGATAAACCATCTGGAAATTTTTTGATGTTTGGTTCCTTCCGAATTCAGTGTAATTTTATCTCCAGCTTTTGCATGACGAATGGTTAGTGGAAAATCCTCTTTATTCACTGGAAAAGCAAATGCTGAAGACGTCTTTCCTGTTGTAAGCAAAATTTGTTCATCTTCATTTGGACGAATTAATGTATCCTCTGGCTTGAAGAGTACGTATTCAATATTTGGAACGACTCTAGGTCTTCCTTTTTCAAATGAACATTCTTCATAACGTTTCTTAAACTTCCATCCATTTGACAAATCTAGAGTGAGCTGAGCTTTATTCGAACCTATCTTTTCCAAAATTTGTTCCATCTGGACAACTGAAATCGTTGTATCCATTTGGATGAGAACTTGTTGCAAGAGTAATCGTTGCATTTCTACAGGTTCCTTTAGGAATGCTTCGCGGTGGAATAAAACTCTTTTCTTTCCTTTTTGGAATAACAGCTCCTGTTTTTCCTCTAAAATTGGCATTAAGCAGGCCACGGCATCCGCAATCATCTGTGCACTCTTTTGGAAGTGACTTCCGGCATTTGGATTTTCCTCCTTTAGGAAAGGAACCACATGATGACGATATCTATTTCTTGTATAATTGTCCGATTCGTTCGATTCGTCCTCTAAATAAGGAACTTGATGTGTTTCGGCTTCTTGGTATAACTCTTTTTTATCCAGTGATAGGAAGGGGCGTAAAATCGTCATCCCTTTCACCTGACGAATTTCCTTCATCCCAGACAATCCTTCCAATGTACTTCCTCTAGACCACTTCATTAAAATGGTTTCGAGTTGATCATCTTGGTGATGTGCTAATACTAAATAATGGGCTTGATGATTCTTTAAAACTTCCTCAAAAAATTCATAACGAAAATTTCTTAAGATACTTTCTGAAGCTTTTTCTTCCTTCGTTTCCTTCCAATTTTTTATTTCAAATGGAATTTGACGCGATTTACAAAAACGACGGACTAATTGTTCTTCATCCATCGATTGTGCTCGAAGTCCATAGTTCACATGCGCAACCACAATATGGTTTTTCGCATCGTCTTCGAACAAGAGAGCCATCGCATTCAACAAGACCATCGAATCGACTCCGCCCGATACAGCGAGAACATATTTTTGATGAGTATACTCAGGTACTCTTTTTCTAAAGAAGCTGGCAAATTGATGTTGCATAGGTCTCTCCTTTCTGTCAAAAAAATCTCCTCTAGCATGTACTAGAAGAGATTAGGATAGTCATTATGAACGGCGACCGCCACGGCCTCCACGTTTCCCTTCAGTGTTACGTTTCAATGAAGTTAAACGATCTTCAGAGTCTTTCAAGAAGGAACTCATTAATGAATCAAAATCAGTTGCCTTTGATTGCGAAGGAGATTTCTTTTCATATGGAGAAGCTGATTTCCCAGCAAAGCGATTTTTCTTGAAATCTTGTGAATCTTGATTACGTGGTGTGAAAGTTTTTTTGTTTTTAGATTTGTCTTCAGAATCTTCCTTTGGTTTATCAACGGCACGACGAATCGATAAACTAATTTTACCATCGTCAGCAATTGTCATGACTTTCACTTTAACTTCGTCTCCAACTTTCAAAACTTCTTTGATATCTTGGATAAACGAATCTGAAACCTCACTGATGTGAACAAGACCTGTCTTACGATCTCCTAAATCGACAAAAACTCCAAAATTTGTAATTCCAGTAACTTTACCTGGGATTACGTTTCCTACTTCGATTGACATATAAAAAGCGTTCCTCCTTCATTTTTATCCTTTTTATACACGCTCACGTACAAAAAGGGTTCATTGCCTTATCGGTTTTGTGTGGTTACTTTAACAACAGTTTCCCCTTGTTCTACTTCTTCTTTGACTTGTTGCGCTTTGTTTTCAGCAGTATCGTTAGGCGTACTAAAAATAATTTCACCATTCTTGCTTAAATAGTATTCACTACGCGCTAACTTTGCAATGTACTCATCGCTTTGAAGAAGTTCAACTTGCTGTGTTAAAGATTCTTTTTGTTTTTCAGCGAATTCTTTTTCAGCTTTTGCCTTTTCGATCTTTTGATCTAATTGATTCGCCTGTTGTAATTGATTCCCAATACCGACAATCATCACTCCGGATATGGCAATTAATGCAATCACAATCAGTTTGGTTACTAGTGAATGACTTTTCCAAACTGGCGAAGAAGTTTTTGGTTTTCTTTTTCGGTTGATAGAAACGATATTCGAATTTGTGGATTGATTTTGTTGCTTCACCTTAATTGTCTCCTTTTTAACTTATACACAATGAGTATAACAAGAATGAGCCTTATCGTCTATGATTACACTAAGAATTTTTTTATTTTTTTATGATTATCCCTGTTTTTTAAGGATGGACTTTCCTTCTAAAATTTCTTAAAAACGATTTCTTTAAAAATAAATACCGCAGAGAAGCTCTCTGCGGCATCAAAAATTTTAGTTTACATCCTCAGTACGAAGTTTCACGCGTTTAATCACAACTTGATTTTCCGTTTCACGAATGTAATTTTTCAAGTTTTCAATGACAATCTCTTCATCATTCTGAATACGAATTACTAGTTCATACTTCTCATCGTCTAATTCTCTAGCTTCAACTTGTATGGATTGGTAATCTCCAAAATGACAATAATTATAAATAGATTGTACAATTGTTGGGTTTGGAATTTCACAATAAATATTTACCTGACGGCTTTTCCCTTGTAATAAAGGCTCATACGCAAGTTTTTGCACGATGACGATAACGGCTGAGCATAATGCCCCAAAGAACCAGAATCCCCCACCAATTGCAAGTCCAATCCCTGAAGTTGCCCAAATTCCAGAGGCTGTAGTCAAACCACTCACACGTTTATCACGCATGAAGATGATTCCCCCTCCGATAAAGCTGATTCCGCTGACCACTTGTGCAGCCACACGAGCTGTATCGTAGTTTGGAGTATCCAAAAAAGCTTCTTTTGAAATAATCATCATCAAACAAGACGTCAACGCCACAATCATGTGCGTTTTCACACCCGCTTGTTTATTTCTGGAGGTACGCTCATAACCAATCGCTAATCCGCATGCGCACGATATAAAAATAGCCAAAAAATGACGTAATTCCATCCATCCATTGAATGGTTGCAATATATTTATTGCATGTAAATCCATGGTTTCTCCTCCTTTAATCCTTTTTAAAAAGCATTATTTATCATACCCCTTTCTGCAATGGAAGTCAATAGAAAACGCATACATTTTTAGATAAAAAACTAGGCTCCATCAAATGAGAGAACCTAGTTTTAGATTTATTTTATAAATTTGTGTTTTCTTCTTTAATGAACTTTTCTTCTAAAATCGTAAACATTTCTTTAGCGTCTTCTTTTCTTGTTGAATCCATCAACGCTTCCACTTGTACTAAGACATGTTTGTTCCCAAATTGAATCGCGATTTTGTCGCCAACTTTTACGTCCGTTGAGGATTTCGCCACTTTATCATTAATAAACACACGTCCCTTGTCAGCTACTTCTTTCGCCACTGTACGACGTTTAATTAATCGGGATACTTTTAAAAACTTATCGAGTCTCATCGTTTTCCTCTTTTCTACTAAATTTTCTAAGTAAGGTCTTTCCTTTAGGGATTAGAACCCATTCGCGTTTTGTAAATAAATTCCATTTCATCGTTCCTGCCAAGAAGAGAACTACCCCGACGAAGGCATAAAACAATGAAAATACAAAAGCCATCGTTCTAGAATCTTCAAGCCCAGCAAAGTGCCACGTACCGTAAGATAATATCGAAACGATAACGGTCATTCCCATAGCAATTCCAGCAAGAAGTTGTATGAAATATCCTTCATGCAACACACTTATAAAAATGTCTTTTGCAAAAGCCATCATCACGCCCATCATGACACATAATCCGAGCGCCGTTGCAAGGCTGGCACCAAGTGTTCCAAACATCGCTACGAATAAATAATTCGTACCAGCTTTCACTACGAGTCCTGCTACGAGTGCCAGAAGCGTCTTTGGATATTGATGCTGGCTTTGGAAAATGCCGTGCAACGACATAATGACTGACGCAAAGAAAATACTTGTAACATAGATAAGCAGTACTGACTGCCCCTTCGCATCTCCAAAGAGTGCGGTATTTAACCACGGTAAGATGGCAATCATCCCCATCGTAGCAACAAGTGAGAATGTCATCGTCATTCGAAGAAGAGACGCGGATAATCTCTTAAACTCTAAATCGTGGCCTTTCTTGAAGGCACGCGATAACATCGGCATATAGCTCGACGAAAATCCTACTCCAACTACCATTCCTAATTGAACAAGCGGTTGTCCACGGTCGTAAATTCCTTTAAGGTCTTTCGCCACTTCAGGAAGCATTCCTTGGTCTGTTAACACATTGTACACAGAGAATGAATCCACCAATTGAAACAAGACTAAAATAGAACTAAGGAGACAGATGGTCCCCCCTTCAAAGGCAAAGCGTTTAAAGAGATGCCCAAAAGTTGGAACTTCCATTTCTACTGGTGAAATCGTCAAGCCGTCAAGTGGTTCTTTCGTTTCCTGATATGCATAATAAAGCATCACAAGTATTGCAAACACTGCCGCAATCGTCGCACTCGACATCGCCCATGTCCCCATCGTGTAATAGTCTGAAATGGTGCTACCAAACAGACTCGCCACAAAGAGAATCACCGCGACACGAACGACCTGCTCCACCACTTGTGAGATGGCAGTTGGCATCATCCGAAAACTTCCTTGGAAATACCCTCTTGTGATGACCAAAAATGGCATCAATAGAAACATCCAGGAAACGCTTTGGACGACCGGCAAGAGTTCACCGTCACCCATCCAGTAGGCAATCATTCCAGCCCCCAAATGGAGGAAGGCAAAAATCCCCACTCCAATGAGGCTAGAAATCACGAATAGCTGCTTCAATAATTTCTTTAAATGTGTCGACTCCAAGTATTCCGCAACCACATTTGAAACGAATACCGGGAATCCTGTTAATGCAAAGGTCATGCCGATTCCATAAATAGGATACACCTGCTGGTATACATAAAACCCAGTGTTTCCAACCATGTTTTGGAAAGGAACTCGGTATACTGCGCTTAAAATTTTTGCAATAAATGCAGCAATCGAAAGCGCAATCGCCCCTTGCATCATCCCTTTACTGTTGATTTTCTTCATGTTTTTCCTCATCGCGGGCTAGAATTTCCCCGCATGTTTTTACAAACAGTTTAACTTGCTCAAGCCATAAGTCAACAGGCTTTTGCGTGATATTTAATAAAATCTGAAGACTTTCGCCCTTGTTGGCCACTTGTGCTGGTAATTTCACTGGACCAAGCGCCTCAAAGACAGGCACTCCTTGCAAGCGAGTGGCAGTAGGAGGCGCAATCGTGATTGTCACCGAATTGTCTTTGCGTTTAATCGAAACAGCGTTAATTTCATTCGCGTAATGTTTAATCAATCCGACTTCCGCTAATGCGCTAACTTCATCTGGGAAGTCGCCGAAACGGTCGATAAAGTCATCAAGCAACTCTTCATAAGCTTCCACGCTATCAATCGAACGAATGCGTTTATACATCTCGATTTTTTGGCGTTCATCTTGAATATAACTTGCAGGAATATACGCATCAATCTGCAAGTCGATTTCGACGGTTTCTTCGTCCGACTTCACTTCTTTTCCTTGTTTCTTCAGCACGGCTTCACTTAATAATTGAGAATATAAATCAAATCCGACCGAATCGATAAATCCATGTTGTTGTTTTCCAAGCAAATTCCCTGCCCCACGAATCGATAAGTCACGCATGGCAATCTTGAATCCAGATCCGAGTTCTGTAAAGTCGCGCATCGCTTGAAGACGCTTCTCGCTGACTTCGGTTAAGACTTTATCTGGTTGATACATGAGATATGCATAGGCGATACGATTCGTACGGCCAACACGTCCCCGCAATTGATACAATTGCGAAAGCCCCATATAGTCGGCATTTTCAATAAAGAGCGTGTTTACGTTTGGAATATCGACTCCAGTTTCAATAATTGTTGTCGTCACTAATACATCATACTCCCCCTCAATAAATTGGAAGAGAATATTTTCCAGCGTCGTCTCACTCATTTGGCCGTGAATCACCCCGACACGACAACCTGGAACCAAAACTCTCAGTTCATCGGCCTTCTTCTCAATCGACTCCACACGATTATATAAATAGAAGACTTGTCCGCCACGAGCCATCTCGCGTTCGATTCCGTCTCGAATCGTCATTGGGTTTTGTTCCATGACAAAAGTTTGAACCGGATAACGGTTTGCTGGTGGCGTTTCGATGACGGATAAATCACGCACCCCAAGCATCGACATATGGAGTGTGCGTGGTATAGGCGTTGCTGTAAGCGTCAATACGTCCACTTGCGATTTTAATTGTTTCAAGCGCTCCTTATGCTTCACACCAAAACGTTGTTCTTCATCGACAATGAGGAGTCCTAAATCTAAAAATTGCACGTCTTTTGAAAGAAGACGATGTGTCCCAATCACGATATCCACTGATCCTTTTCGAAGCTTTTCAATGGTTTCTTCTTGTTCTTTCTTACTTCGGAATCGACTCAGTAAACCAATCTTAAACGGATAGTCAGAAAATCGTTGAACAAAATTTTCGTAATGTTGCTCGGCGAGAATCGTTGTCGGAACAAGAACAGCTGCTTGCTTCCCGTCCATTACGGCTTTAAAGACCGCACGCATGGCTACTTCTGTCTTCCCGTATCCAACGTCGCCTACAAGCAGACGATCCATTGGTTTGTCCTTTTGCATGTCTTCCTTAATTTCCGCCACACTTCGCAGTTGGTCTTGAGTCTCCGTGTAAGGAAAGGCTTGCTCGAATTCTTGTTGTTCCACAGTATCACGGCTAAACGCATATCCTTTTTCGGCGTCACGTTTAGCGTATAATTCAATGAGCTCATCGGCGATATCTTCAATCTTCGCAGCCACTTTTCGCTTTGTCTTCGCCCATTCCGTACCACCTAATTTATTGAGTTTTGGTACTTTGGCATCGGATGATACGTATTTTTGAACGAACTTAATTTGAGAAACTGGAACAAATAAATTTCCGCCGTCTTGGTAATGAATCGACATGTAGTCTTGGTGAATTCCGCCAATTTCGAGCGTCTCCATCCCTTGATACACACCGACCCCGTGATTCACGTGAACCACATAGTCTCCAACTGCTAATTCAGTATAGCTCTTCAAACGTTCCGCATTCGAGATCTTTTGATTTCTCGGTGCGCGTTTCGTCAATTTATTAAACAATTCGCGTTCCGTTAAAATAGCAAATTTGTCTTCTGGCAGTTCAAATCCATTGTGCATCTTGCCGATCATGATTTGAAGTTGCCCTTCTAGTACAGTCCCGTTTGAAATCACACTCTTGATATCAAAATCGGCAAAGGTTTGTTCTACTTTTTGTGCACGTTTGGCATCATCGACTAAAACGATGACTGTTGCGCCTTGTTTCTTCCAGCGGTCCGCTTCGACTTTCACCATCGGCATTTGCGAGAAGAACTGTGTCATCGTTCGAGTCGTAATCGGATGAATCGCATCGAGAGATAGTCGTCCGAGTCCTTTTTGGAAAATAGCTAAATACGTTCTCTTAAGAGGACTCTCCTTTAACACTTTTCGTCCATCTTGAACGAGCGACAATCCAGACGCAATCGCACCTGTTTCGATATGGTGCGTCTTCCAATAGCCAGCCTCCTCTTCTAACGATTTACTCTTTTCGATAAAACGAGCGTAGTCATCAATAATGAGGTACGCATCTTTAGAAACATAATCTAATAAACTGGTTTTCTCTGGATAAATACACTCTAAGAAGTACGTTAAATTCGATGGAATTTCCCCGTTTTCTAATTGTGCATCAATAGCTTGTTGAATACTCGACACTTGGTCTCTTCGCTCTTGACTTTGGGAAGACTTCACGTCCTTTTCATAGAGCGCATGAATTTTCGTTTGCGCCTTCCAAACGGCTTCCTTTTGCAGAGGTAAGTCTGTGGCGGGTAAGATGCGCACTTCTTGAATCACATCCATCGAACGTTGTGTTTCCGCATTAAATGCGCGAATCGAATCCACTTCTGTATCAAAGAAATCCAGACGTAGTGGGTATTCTTGGTCGAGGGGATAAATATCGACGATACTACCACGAAGCGCAAATTCACCAGGAGTCGCCACCATATTTTCACGGCGATATCCTAATTCCACTAACTGCTCCACAAAGGCATCCATCGATTCGATTTCAGACCCCATCGCAAGTTCAATCGAACTCTTCTTCCATACTTTTGCTGGCACTAAGAGCTTTTGAATCCCAGATAGCGGCACGATGATGATGCCTTTTTGTCCACGGCTTAGAAAATCAAGCGTGCGAATGCGTTGGCTCACCACATCTGGTGACACCACTGAAAAATCTGCGGCAAGTGACTCCTCTACTGGAAAGAGATGAACAATATCCTCATCATACCACTCTGACAGTTCTTCATAAGTCTGCGTTGCTTGTAAGAGTGTTGGCGTCACAATCACTAATTGCTTATCTAATTTCTCAAATGCGCACGACTCGGCCAAGTGTTTTACAGAACCACTGAATCCTAGAACCAATTGACTCTCGTGCAGATTAAGAGTATCAAACCACTCTTTAAATCCTTTCAGTTTACTGATTGTTTGGTGCAATAATTGCATAATTTTCTCCTTTTTCTAACGACAAAAAGAGACCGCGAAAAACTTCGCAGCATCTCTTCTTTTATTTTTTAATTAAATTGATTCATGGTTTTAACAAAATCATCCGTATCAATCCACGAACGAATCGCATCGACACTCTTTTGCACCGCAAAAATAATGTCCTCTTCTTCCTCTTTTTCAAAACGGTTGAGCACATGTCCTACAACAGTACGTCCCTCTTTAGGACGGCCAACCCCAACCTTAATTCTGTTAAACTCACTTGTCCCAAGGCACGAAATAATACTCTTCATCCCATTATGGCCACCAGCGCTACCTTTTTGACGAAGACGAATCTTTCCAACCGGCAAATCCATATCATCATAAACAACCAGCAAGTCTTCGATTCCAATTTTAAAATAATTCATCAATGGTCGAATAGCTTCCCCCGATAAATTCATAAACGTCAAGGGCTTCATGAAGATGACTTTTTCTCCGCCCATTTGCACCTGCGCAAACACTGCATCGAAAAGTGCTTTATCAAAATCAAATTTTTCTTGATAGGCCACTTCGTCCATTGTCATGAATCCGACATTATGTCTGGTCCCTTTATACTTTGCTCCAGGATTCCCTAGACCAACGACTAATTTCATACTTTCACCTATTCTTTTTTTCTTCTATTTTGCTATTATACCATACCCCCACAACTTCCCGTTATTAATTCACTTTTTCACGAAATTGTGTTTTTTATGTATTATTTGTCATAATAAAGGACATATAAAAATCAATTTTCAGAAAACCGTGCTATACTTATTTATGGATACTCCATTACTAATTTTTTAGGAGGTATGAACATGGAAAAATCTCAAAAACATGGTAATAAAGTAATTTTAGTCGGTGACGGTGCCGTTGGTTCTAGTTACGCTTATGCTCTTGTATTACAAGGGATTGCGGAAGAACTTGGAATCATTGATATCAATTTCGAAAAAACAGAAGGCGATGCGTTAGACTTATCACATGCCTTAGCTTTCAATGCCCCTAAAAGAATTTACGCAGCGACATACGAAGACTGCCACGATGCAGATATTGTATGTATTACTGCTGGAGCAGCTCAAAAACCAGGTGAAACTCGCTTGGACTTAGTCTCTAAAAACTTAAAAATTTTGAAAAACATTGTAGATTCTATTATGGCTAGTGGATTCAATGGAATCTTCTTAATGGCTTCAAACCCTGTGGATATCTTAACTTATGCAACTTGGAAATTCTCTGGACTTCCAAAAGAACGCGTTATCGGTTCTGGTACTTCTTTAGATAGTGCTCGTTTCCGTCAAACAATCGCTGAATTAGTAGGCGTTGACGCTCGTAATGTTCACGGATATATCATGGGTGAACACGGAGATACTGAATTCCCAGTTTGGTCACATACAAACGTCGGCGGTTTACAAATCTATGAATGGGTTCGTCAAAATCCACATGTAGATGAAGAAAAATTAGTCGAAGTATTCTTCCAAGTGCGTGATGCAGCTTACGAAATTATTGCTAAAAAAGGTGCGACTTACTACGGTATCGGTGCTACTCTAGCACGTATTACAAAAGCCATCTTAAATAATGAACAAGCGATTTTCCCATTATCGGTATATCTTGAAGGTCAATATGGACAAGATGATATTTATATCGGAGCTCCAGCCGTTATCGGTCGTGAAGGGATTCGTCAAATCATCGAAATCCCTCTAGCAGACTCTGAACAAGAGAAAATGGACTTATCTGCAAGAACATTGAAATCCATCTTAAATGATGCTTTTGAAAAATTAGAATCAGAAAATAACTAAAAAAAGAAAACTGAGTCGATAAATCGACTCAGTTTTTTTTCATTAAAACATCGTTAAAATGGGTACGATTATAATAGGCATGAAAATAGCGGGCAAGAAATTAAGGACTTTTATCTTTGTAATCCCTAAAAGATTCATCGCTAACCCAACTAACAGTAAGGACCCCACCGCTGACGTAGAAACTGTGACTGTCTCACTCAAATAAGGGGATACGAATTGCGATAATCCTACTAGAATTAATTCATATGCAATCATAGCTACAGATGATAGGCCAACGCCAATCCCTTCAGTTGTAGCAAGAAATATCGAAGTAATACCATCTAAAATGGATTTAGTTTGAAGTAAACTCGGTTCCCCAGTCAATCCTAGTTGAATCGACCCCATTGTAGCTAAGGCTCCTACACAGAAAATCATCACCGCAGCGACAAATCCTTCTCCTAAATTGACATTTGTCTCTTTTCCTTTTGAAGTCTTCTCTTGAAGCCAGTCCGCAAATTACGAACACGTTCCTCCATTTGAATCCCTTCTCCAACAAGCGCTCCAAAAACGAGAGATAAAATCATAATCATACTACTAGGAATTTGAATGGCTCCTTTAATTCCTACTAAAAATACACAAAGAGCTAAACCTTGCATAATATGTTGGGAAAAACGATCTGCGATAATATTTCTGAGAAATACTCCCACAATCGCCCCTACTGCAATAGCTACTCCATTTATTAAAATAATCACTGAAAAACTCCTTCATTCTAAATCTATTACGCGAAGGAATTCTTCTCCTTAACGCTATTCCACAAAAAGACTTTGTGGATCTTCAAACGGAGATTCTATCTCCTCTGTTTCGTGCTTTCTTTCTAAAAAATATACTTGTTCAATAACGACTTCGGTAACGTAAACTTCTTGATGGTTCTTGTTCGTATAGCGACGCGTATTCAGTCTTCCTTCTACTCCAATCCGGTCTCCTTTTTTGACAAACTTGCCGATCCGTTCTGCAATTTTGCCCCAAGCGACCACTTGAATGAAGTGTGAATGATAAGAATCATCATTGTTTCGATATACATTTTGCACCGCAATTGTATTATTAAACACACTTTTTCCTGAAGGTTGAAGCTGTTGTACTTCCACCTCTTTGACAACACGACCAATTAAAGATACTAAGTTCATGGAACCTACCTCCTATAGTTTTTCTATAGTAAGCTACGTTCCCTCCTTTTAATTGGATTTTTCTTCTTTTAGGTTTTGAGCAAATTCCGAGATTTTTCGAAGTCTATGATTTACTCCCGATTTTGAGATTGCCCCAGAAGGAAGTATCTCCCCTAATTCTTTCAAACTAATTTCTGGGTTTTCTAATCGGATTTTTGCGATTTCAGATAATTTATCTGGCAATGAATCCAACCCCACCGTATCTTCGATATACTGAATCTCTTCAATTTGACGGGTTGCGGCATTAACCACTTTATTAATATTTGCATTTTCGCAATTCACTAGGCGGTTAGCCGTATTTCTCATATCCCGAATAATGCGAATATCTTCAAAATGAAGCATGGCATTTGATGCGTGAATCACTGCTAAGAAGTCCGCAATTTTTTCAGCTTCTTTTAAATAAGTGATATATCCTTTTCGACGCTCAATCGTTCTAGCATTCAATCCAAAAGCATTCATCATCTGGCAAATATCATCATTGTGTTCTTCATAAATAGAGTAAATTTCTAGATGATAACGGCTCGTCTTTGGATCATTAATAGAGCCTCCTGCTAGAAAAGCCCCTCGCAGATAAGCACGCATTTTTTCTTCATCATCTCTAATATTTTCTGGAACACGCATATTGAATAATCCGCTCGATTTGATATTCAAATCTTCTAAAATTTCTTCCGTTCCATGTTTCAGACGTACAATATAAACATTATTTTTCTTTAGTTTCATTTTACGTCGAACTAAGAGTTCACTCTCAACTTGATAATACTTCTTCAATAAAATATAAATACGTCTGGCAATGGCTGCATTTTCCGTCTGAATATTTAAGATTAATTGGCGGTTCAAAATCCCAACTGCACCATTCATTCGAATCAGCGCTGCTAATTCGTATTTTGAATAATCATATTGCACTTCTAGCTGTGTTAACTCTTGTTTTGTTTCTGCAGCAAAAGATAATAAGGACACTCGTTTGTTCCTCCTTTCTCTTTTTGTCATAGTGAAGGAGCCAAAAGACAAGCCTTGGCTCCTTCTCCTTAATTATTTTCAGTTTTTGCACTTTGTAAGAGACGGAATAATTCATCAATTACTTTTTCTCCATCATGGTATACCCCATTTTCACGAAGACGAATAAAGTCTGATGAAATAACGCGACATCCTTGGTCTCTTAACCCTTGGAAGTCATATTTTACCTGATAAAGATATTCTTCATTCTTTTGTTGGCTTAAATATTCTTCCGGAACTTCCTCTGTATTCACGAGAACCGTATCAATAAATTTCGTTCCTAAATGTTCATGTAACACACGAACATGATCGGCATCCGTAAATTGCTCAGTCTCCCCTAATTGGGTCATGATGTTACAAATATACACTACTTCTGCATTGGTTTCACAGACTGCTTCACCAATATCACTAATCATAAGGTTTGGCAAAATACTTGTATATAAACTACCCGGACCCAAAACGACCATATCCGCTTCCATAATGGCATTAATCACTTCTCTAGCAGCCATAGGAGTCCGACGTTCGTCTAACTGGCGATTTTTATCATAACAGTGAACCGAAACCTTTTTAATTTCTTTGCGTAATTTCACTAATTTAGATTCTCCATCTACAATCGTACCATCTTTAAACTCTGCACGAAGTAATAAAGGTTCTTCTGCCGCTGGATAAACATGCCCTTCAACCGCCATCATTCGAGATAGTAACCGGATGGCATCAAAAATATTATTTCCTCGCATTTCCGTTAATGCTGCAATAATTAAGTTCCCGATGGCATGCCCTGCAAAGAACTGATCATCCGAATTGAAACGGTATTGGAAGATTTCTTTTTGCAAGGGATTCATAGGCGAAAGAGCAATCATGCAATTTCGAATATCTCCTGGTGGGACGACGTTCATATAGTCCCTGATAACTCCTGAACTTCCACCATCATCAGCAACTGTTACGATTGCAGTGACTTCTGCGTCACGCTTGCGGAGATTTCTAAGGAGAACAGGAAGTCCTGTTCCTCCTCCAATCACGGTAATTTTGGGGCCTTTTTTCTTCCTCGGAGGGTTTGGTGTTACCTCAAACATCATGAGCGTCCATTCCCTTCTTTACGACGATCTTTGTCACGATGAGAAATTTTCACATTATAAGAGTCGGATAATAATTCACGGCCAATTCGTTCTGCAAAAGCTACCGAACGGTGTTGTCCACCTGTACATCCAATCGCAATCGTTACGCTGGATTTCCCTTCTTTCTTATAACCCGGGATGGAGAAGTCCAGTAAGTCCATCAATTTATGATAGAACGTCTTCGCTTCTGTCTGACTCATTACATAGTCATAAACCGGTTCGTCTAGGCCTGTCAAAGGACGTAATTCTGGAATATAGTGTGGGTTTGGTAAGAAACGAACATCCATCACCACATCTGCATCAATTGGTAATCCATACTTAAATCCAAAGGACATCACTTGAATCGTAAATACACCCTCTTGACCAGTAGAAAAAGCTTGCATGATTTCTTCACGTAACTGACGAGGAGATAAATTCGTTGTATCAATGACTTTTTGCGAGCGAGTCTTAATATCTTGTAGTAAGCGACGCTCCGCAATAATTCCATCATAAATACGCCCTTCCCCAGCTAGTGGGTGGGTTCTTCTAGTTTCTTTATAACGAGAGACTAATGCATCATCACTCGCTTCTAAAAATAAAATTTTTGTGGTAATAAAGGAAGTATTATCTAGTCCACCGATTGCAGACATGATTTCATCAAAGAACGCACGAGAACGTAAATCGATTACGAGCGCAATCTTTGTAATTTTTCCTGATTCTTTCACTAATTCCCAGAATTTTGGTAATAAACTTGGCGGCATATTATCGACACAGAAATATCCCATGTCTTCAAAACTTTGCATAGCAACGGTTTTACCTGCACCGCTCATTCCTGTAATGACGACTAATTCTAATTGATCTACTGTCATTGTCATTCTCCTATCTTTTCTTAGATATAATAACCTTTTTAATTATAACATATCCGGGCGTATCATCGTTAATGTTTATGAAATTTTCCATTGCTCAAAGAAAACAAAATAAAAAGAAGGGAAGACTTCCCTTCTTTAATCTTTGACTTGTAAACCTTCTTTAGGAATCTGAATATGAATCGCGGTTCCTTCTCCAACAGTAGAATCTACACTTAAAGTGACCCCTAATTTCTTTGCAATTTCACTAGATAAATAGAGTCCTAGCCCAGTCGATTGATGGTTTACTCTTCCATTGAATCCACTAAATCCTCTTTCGAAAATTCGAGTTTGATCATGAGAGGCAATTCCAATTCCTGTATCTTTAATGGTTAGTATATCTTTATCGAAAGTAATCTCAATCCTTCCCTCATCAGGAGTATACTTAACCGCATTAGATAATACTTGTTCCACAATGACCCCCAACCATTTCTTATCCGTTACGACTACTTCATCAATAGGGCTATATTGTAATTTCAACTTCTTATGAATGAAGAATGTAGCATATTTTTTGATGACAGGATGGAGTATGTCATCCAGTTTCGCCTTTTGTAAATCCAAATCTCTATGGAAAGTTTCCATCCGTACATAGTGCAATGCTAATTCCGTATAAGCTGTAATTCGCACCAACTCTTGTTCCAACATGGACTTTTCCGCAGTTTGTGGAAGGCTACGAATTAACAGTTGGCTAGATGCAATACTCGTTTTAATCTGATGCGCCCATAGCGTGTAATAATCTATATCTTCTTTTCTACTTTGTTGCATTTTTGTCTTCAACTGCTGCATCTCTTGCGTTAAATTCTGATTCTTTTCAAAGAGAAGATGGTTCACAGGGGAAACCTCTTCTTCCAAGACTCTGGTTTGCTGATTCAAAGCTTTCACCATGCTTTTATATTTTCTCCAGTCATGCCAGAGCAAAATAAACAAAATAAAGCATAGGAACAATCCTAATAAAAATAAATAGTAAAAAGCTCCTGTACTGCCCCAGTTAAACACCAATGCAAATACCATCGAAAACACTTCGATACATCCAAATGAAATCAATAAAGTATGGTGTGATTTGAGCCATTGAATACTAAAATCTTTTTTTGTCATCATTGAATTTCTTCCGCCATTCCATACCCAATTCCTTTTTTAGTCGTGATGAGATTTGCTAAACCAATTTCAGCCAGCTTTTTACGAAGTCTCGCCACTGTCACCGAAAGTGTATTATCATCTACAAACAAATCACTATTCCACAGTTGATTCATCAACTCTTCTCTAGTTGCGATATCTCCTTGTTTCTCAAACAAGACTCTTAGAACAATTAATTCATTTTTAGAGAGATCCATTTCCTCTCCATTAAAACTCACTTTTGTGCTTGCTAATTGAAGGGTTGCACCTTTATACTCTATCCAGTCTTTCTGCTGTACAAATTCATAACTTCTACGCATCATCCCTTGAATCTTTGCTACAAGAACACTGGGTTCAAAAGGTTTTGTCATATAGTCATCTGCACCCATATTAATCGACATCACAATGTCCATCGGTTGATCGTGAGAAGATAAAAACATGATGGGCACTTGAGAGACTTTACGGATTTCCTGGCACCAATAATAACCATTATAGAATGGTAATGTAATATCGAGAATAACCAACTGAGGATTCACGGATAAAAATTGAGTATACACCTGAGAAAAATCGTCTACAGCGGCCACTTCATAATTCCATTTTTCTAACTCGGATACCACCGCATCACGAATGACTTTTTCATCTTCTACAATCATAATTGTTTGCATATACTCACCTCGCTTTTATTGTAACATCTTTCTAATTCTCAGAAAACCATCGACTTTTCTCTTACCTAATTTCTCGTATCATTTCCCATAAAGTCGTTATATTATCTTGCTTCGCTCCAATTTCATATAAAAATCCTTTGGACTCATCGTGCCCGAAAATAGAAAAATCTATCGGTTGCGATTCGTCTATCCCCAAAATTCGATTAACCACTGGAAGCTGAATATTATATTCTAGATAAAATGAGTTATCTCCTGTAGGACTTTCTTCTCTATTCGTATAATGATTCGAATGCAATTTTGCCTTTCGTAACATCTCCTGATTCAATTGCAATTCCTGAAATAAGAACTTCCCTTGAGGCCAAAGTTTTTTCGCTTCTTCCTCATTTTCAAAAACAAACTTGCCATCCACATATTGGAACGTCTGACTGATTTCCTCTTCCTTAGTTTTAGAATTGATTTGCTTCATCGTACCGACAAAAGGTTTTCCTTTTTCCTTCGCCTTAAGATAAACAAATACCGTCGAGTCCCCTACAACACGCGACTGACTCACGGTAAATCCATTCGGAAACTGCTCGAATAAATCTTCAATATTTTCTGTTGGATAAACCCTGCTCAACTCTTTCCCAGAGAGCTCTTCAAGATACCCACGACTCGTGTGGCCCACACATCCGAATAACATCGTCACCAAAATTACTATTAAGCCAAACCGCAAGCGTTCCTTTACCTTCAAAACAAAAATCGCCCTTTGCAATTTCAGTGCCTTCATCATACCATATCCCGCACTTATCACAACATTCCCTAATAAAATCCTAAACTGTCACTCTCCGGATGAAATAAACCAACACTTTATACGCTGATAAAATGAATGAATATTTGTTCTAACTTTATCGAAGCAACACAACAACTTAAACGCTGATAAAACAGAAAGCTCCTCAGAGATTATAGAAAGCATTATAGGGGATGATAACCAATGTGAACTGGGAGTAAGACAGATGAAACTAGTTTCTTCGTAGTCTTCCCCCCCGTAAGGACAAATAGAATTCCTTGAACTGCTTGTCAGTGAAGAGGAATTCATTTGTCTACTGCGTTAAAATTTCAGCAGACATCCAATTATGTTCTTCCTAAGGTGGAAGCTTGGTAGGTTTGAGACGAAAGGCTCAAACCGGTATCCTATAATGCTTTTCTATAACAAACTCTGAGGAGTTTGAAGTGTCTTTATATTATTTCACCACAGTCTTAAAGTTGTTGTTAACTGTTGCTTCGATGACTGGATGTTTGCGCAAGTATTCCGCAATGAGCTCCGTCATATCAATCTGCACCTCACGCACAATCTTCTCTGGCTTAAACATACTATAATTTCCGCCACCAACTGCACGATATTGGTTTGTAACGACTTCTAATTCTTCCGTATCTTGAACAGGTTTGCCGTGATACTCTAAGCGAGTTACACGGTCGCCGAATGGTCTAGTAAAGTCTAAGGTGTACTCGATTCCTTCATACATATCATAGTTGTAGAATTGAGGTTTTGGCTCCACATATTTAGGATTGAAGACTGCTTTTCCATTTTCAACAATGAAATAAGTGGCTACACGTTCAAGAGCTTTTCTTAAGTCTTCCCCACTCACTTTTAGAACAGCTAATGTATTTGGATAAATGTAATTTGTAATAACGTCACGCATGCGAATTTCCGAGTTAAATCCACGTCCGTCATTGTTAAATAACGCAGTCCCTGAAATATCCGCACCACTGGCTTCCATTTGAACCTTATTGATAAATTCAATATATGGATGCTCGCTTAAACGCGCAGCATGTGGATCTTTAATCGTCATATCTCCAACAACTTTTCCTACTGGAGTATCTAACCAATCTTCCACTTCTGCTTGTAAGTCGCTAAACATTTCTACCACTTTAGGGTCTGCTGGGACCTCTTCTGTAGAATGAAGTTTTGCTTCACTAGAAACAACGGTATACTTACCATCTACTTTTTCCACTTGTAAGCTGATTTCACCCACATAAGCACCGCGGTATCCTGGTTGAATCACTGGAATTCCATTCACTTTTTGGGCAATCACACGGTGTTGGTGTCCTGTCACTAAGGCATCGATTCCTTCTACTTGAGTCGCAATCGCATACCCTTCGTTTTCTCCCGTTAATAGTTCCGTTGGATCCCCACATGAAAGATCGCATTCAAATCCTCCGTGGTAAGTTACCACAACAACGTCCGCCACTTTACGCATTTCTGGAACGTATTTCTTCGCTGTTTCTAACGCGCTCACGAATACTAAATCTTTCACCGTTGCAGGTTGTTCCCAATTTGGAATATAGGGTGTTGTAATCCCTAAAACTGCGATTTTCACGCCATCTTTCTCGAACACTTTGTAAGGTTCGCCAAACGCAGGCTTGCCCTCTTTTGTTAAAATGTTTGCACAAAGAATTGGGTGGTTATAAGACGCAATCGCTTCTTTTAAGTAATCAAGCCCATAGTTGAACTCGTGGTTCCCTAGAATTCCTAAATCATAACCTAAGTAATTTAATACTTTAGTTAAATCTGCAGCTACTTTTGCATCATTTTTACGTACATAATAGCTTAAAGGCGACCCTTGAATAAAGTCTCCATTTTCAATTTGGATTACTGGCCCTTTGGCTTCTTGTTTTAATCGTTGAATTACCGTCGCAGCCTTTGCGGTACTGAATCCTAAATCCAAGTTTCTTTCAGTATAATTCGTTGGCAATACATACCCATGCATATCACTTGTTTCAATAATTTTTATTTCCATAATGCGCCTCTACTTTCTACAAATTCACAAATTATTGTACCATAAAAAAGCCCTGTCATAAAGGCACTTCTTTCTACTTCATATCTGTCTTACACACTGATTTCTCTTCCATTTTAAATAAAAAAACAGTAAATTCATCGACTTACTGTTTTTAGATCATTTTTCTTCTATAAACATTACTGTTCTTTTTGCAGTAGTTCTGCAATTTTATCAAATGTCTTACCGTTTCGAATTGTAATCGTTTTATAAAAAGGTTGCTTCAACAACTTCTTATGATAAGTCGTCTTCAAAAATTCCCCTTCGTCCATCTTAGCCCAAAAAACTGCATTCTTTCCGATATGCACTTTTTCACTATAAAGCCCAGAGTTTTTTGCAAATTCAACGACCTCATCCGAATTTGTCCCCTGAGAATAAAACAAAATATCTTTTCTAGCAAAGTCTTCGTTCCACCACTCTGGAAGATTCGCAATCTCTTCTAAATAAGTTTCTTTTGAAAGTAACGAAAACGGAATCGAGAAGTCATAATTCTTTTCTAACAATTTCTCAACTTTCGAAACAATTTTTTCTACACTCTCTCTACTTGTAAAAAATAAATTTCCACTATTAATATACGAATCTACTTCGCTGAAGCCTTCACTCTTTAATAGTTCCTTCAGCTCGCTCATTACAACTTTATTTTTTCCTCCAACATTGATACCTCTTAATAAAAGCACATACCTCATTCAAATCACCTCTCCTATCAGCTCATTATAACATACTCTCTATAAAAGACACTCATCCCATCCAGAACCGGTCCGTCGTGAACGAGAAACACAATCTAGGGAAAACCTCCCAACTTTCCTCAGCTTTGTTGTGTGGAATCCCCTCAGGAGGCTTTTAGGTGAATACCGAAAACGTCCATTGCAACAGAAACAGCGGTTTTGTTGAAAGATTAGTGAGAACATCCATTGAATGCGAATTAGAGACACTTACGAAGGCATTCGTTAGTGTCTCTTTGAGGCTTCAAAGACGAGAGACAGGAGGCTTGAGTCGGTGGCTCACTAATTCTCTTTCAACAATAAAAACCGCTTGTTTCTAAAGCAATCCCAACATCACCTCGCACCAGTCCGTCGTGAACGAGGAACACAATCTAAAGAACGCCACACAATTTTCCTTAGCTTTGTTGTGTGGAATCCCCTCAGGAGGCTTTTAGGTGTACACCAATAACTTCGATTGCGACAGAAACAACGGTTTTGTTGAAAGATTAGTGAGAACATCCATTGAATGCGAATTAGAGACACTTACGAATCTATTCGTTAGTGTCTCTTTGAGGCTTCAAAGATGAGAGACAGGAGGCTCGAATCGGTGGCTCACTAATCCTCTTTCAACATAAAGAACCGCTTGTTTCTAAAGCAATTCGCACCGGACTTCATACACCTAAAAGCCTCCCCCAAAGGGGCATCACATCACTAATACCTATTCCGCACTAACACCTATTCCAGCACTCATTCCACACAAAAAGCCTGAGGAAAATTCCCCAGGCTTTCATTGTAATTGTGTTGTGAATGAACTTTATAAGTGATTATTGATTCCACGCAGCATCAAATTGCGCTTTAGAATCTTGAATTAATTGATCCACATTGCCATTTTGAGTTGCAAAGATTTTTTCTAAAATCGTACGAACTTCAGCATATGCAGGATCTGAGTTTTCAACTACAGGAATTGAGAATAAGTTCTTAGTAGCATCTGCTAAGATTGCAGGAACTTTAGAACCTGATTTCTTGTATTCATCTTTTTCTAACACTGAAGCAACTGTTGGCATGTAACCTGTTTTTTGTGCCCAGTATAATTGAGATTCAGCTGAAGATAAGAATTTCAAGTATAAAAATGCTGCTGTACGTTGTTCTTCAGTAGTAGAACCTTCGAACATGTAAATGTCAGTACCTTGTTGCAAGTTGAATTTATCAGGACGTGGAGCTACACCGTATTCGTATCCAGCTTCTTTAGCACCTTTAGCTACAAATGATTCACCAGCTGTTGAACCAACATACATTGCTACTTTTTTGTTTTGGAATGGTCCTGATAAGTATTTATCTGAACCAGCTGTACGGAAGTATCCGTCACGAATTCCGTCTGCATAGTATTTAACAACTTCTTTTGAAGCATCACTTGTGAAGTCTAATTCTTTAGTGAAGCCAACGCCTTTGTTCTTCATACCAATTGCATAGTAGTTATTTAATGAGTCGAAACCAGCACCCACAACTTCGTGGTTTGATTTTTCGTAAATTGCTTTAGCGGCTTCTTTTAATTCATCTAAAGTAGTTGGAACTTTAACACCGTATTCTTTTAATAAATCTGCATTGTAGAATAATACTTCAGTAGATTTGTTGAATGGGATACCGTATTGTACTCCGTTGATTCGAGCACCTTCCATTAAGTCTGAACGAATCTCTTCACCTTTCTTGAATCCGATTGTTTCGTTTTCAAGATATGGTTTGAAATCTACTAACGAATCTTGACTCGCAGCATTGAATAACCAGTTAGGATATGCTTGAGTGATTGTTGGCAAATCTTTTGGTGAAGTTAAAGTTGAGTTGATTTTAGCTTGTAAATCTTTATAAGTAGATTGGTTTTGTAACTCTACTTTAATATTTGGATTAGCTTTCATGAAGTCTTCTGTTAATTTTTGAAGAGCTTTTTCAAGCTGACCGTTCATGGCATGCCAGAATGTGATTGTTGTTTCTGATTTCACTTCTGTTACGATATTTTTTTTAGTTTCTTCAGCTTTTGAAGAGTTGTTTGATGTACTTGCTCCACAAGCTGATAATGCTACAACTGATGCTGTTGCTAGTGTCGCTTTTACTAAAGATTTGAATTTCATTTTTCTTCTCCTTTTGTTATATAGTTTTCACAACATAATTTTTTCGCCGCGATACGGCAATATTCTTTTACCATACGGATTTTCCAGAAGTTCTGGTTTTAACGTATGGATTGGAATCAAACACTTAGGCTCGATCATCGCAATAATTCGGTCTAAATCTTCCGGTTTTGCGTGACCTGAGCATGCAAGGCGTACAAACTCAATGTTTCTTTTCGCCAATAAATCAAGGAACGGTTGATAGTTCGGATCAAAGTCCCCTAGAGGCTGTGCATCACTATGGATATATAAGCTTCCCTCTTGCAGGCGTTCAAAGTGATCAACCACTTGCCATAGGTACTCTGAAGTATCCTCTAATAACGTTTCATATGAAATTTCTAAATTTGGGTCCAGTTCGTCTAATCGAGGAGCACCTTCACGATAGTAGAAATGGGCTTCTTTTTGGAAGACTTCTTTAAGAAGTGCCGCCATTGTTGCTTCAAGCACAACAATACGGTTTGTGCCTTCGACAATTTTTTCAAAACGACGGACGTTTGCCGGGTATCCATTAAAGGTGATTTGTCTCTGTGGATTTTCTTGTTCTAGAAAAACAATCTGACGAATTACATCTTCTTCTGTCTCTGGTTTAAAAGCTTCCACTTCTACTGGACGATCACCAAAACTGATAGATACACCTTCCATCATTAAGATATCTGTATATTTTGCTTTTTTACAAAACTCAATCGTATCTTCGGCATTATGACCGTGAAGTCTTAAATCTCCTGTATAAGTAATATGGTGCCCTGGTGTTTTGATGATTAAAGCTGCTGCACCATAGGCATCATGGTCTACACGGACGATTTCTACTTCGATTTCTCCAACTTTAACTACATCACCAGCATCTAATCCAATCATATCTCTTGTAAACGTCTCTTCTGCGAACGTTGATGGAATCAAGAATACTCCATTTCGATTGAGCGAGTTCACAATTATTTTTGTTTCCTTCAATGTATATAAAGGGATATTTGGATCTAAATAATTCAACATTCTCGTATGATCTAGATGCGCATGAGAGATAAAGACTGCCGTATTGGCATAGTCTTTATCTTCATCTCCTTCATATTTGTAAGGAATTCTTGCATCATAAACATTTTTTAAATGTGGAATAACTCTATGATTAACGAGCGTTTGCACCGATTCATCGGTTAATTCTAATTTCGGTAAGAATTCTGTTCCAAAGTCGAAAAAGATATGACTATCTTTATATGCAACTTCAATTACAGTTCCACCAATGGTTAGAATTCCGCTATGAAAGGTAATCGTTGTTTTATCCTTTGATACCATTCTTCGCTACCCCTCTAATAATTTCTTTTCTGAAGACGAAGTAAATTAACAGAATAGGGATAACCGTTAAAGTAGCAGCGGCCATTTGTAGGTGAACGTCACTCCCAGCTTCAGTTGTGAAGGCAGAAAGACCATTGTTTAATAGACGGAATTCTTTCGTATTTGTTACCAATAGTGGCCATAGGAATGAATTCCAGCTTTGAATAAACGTTAAAATCCCTACTGTAACCAATGCTGGTTTACACATTGGAACTAAAATGCGACGGATATATTCTAAATCACTTGCACCGTCAATTTTAGCAGCTTTATAAAACGTACTTGGGATTCCTTTTAAGTATCCGTTTAAGTAGTAAATATAGAAGATACTTGTTAAAAACGGAATGATTAACGCTAAATACGTGTTTAATAAACCTAATTGAGCGATTGTTTGGTAGTTTGTAAAGATGATTGATTCATACGGAACCATTAATAGTGAAACTAAAATCATCATTACAATATTCTTACCTTTGAACTGTAAGCTTGTTACAGCAAAGGCTGCTAGTAATGAAGTAATGACCGTTGCTACGGTTGTAAATAGAGACACGAATAATGTGTTTCCGAAGTAACGTAAGAACGGTGCACGACTAAATACTTCTAAATAGTTACTAAATTGGAATGATCTAGGAATAAATGACGGTGGAATGCTTGTTGCTTCTGCATAAGTCATCAACCCAGTCATAATCATATAAATAAATGGGAATACTGTAATTAACGCTAAGAAAATTAATAACGCAATCGTAAATCCATTAAATACTTTCTTCATCTTATCCCTCCGCCTTTCTTAGGAATTTATTTTGGAGGAATGTTGCAAAAAGAATGATTGCAAATAAGATTACAGTGGCTGCCATGGCAACCCCTGGTCTTCCTGCCACATGGAATTTATCGTAAATATAATACACAGCAGTTGTTGCTGAGTTAGCTGTACCAGCACTTCCTCCGAACAAAGCATAAACTTGAGTGTACACTTTGAACGCACCGATTAAGTTCACTGTTGATAAGAAGGCAATTGTAGGTACTAATTGTGGAAAAGTAATACGCCAGAAGATTTCACGGTCTGTCGCACCAAACATTTTCGCAATTTTGAAATGCTCTGTATCGATATTTCTAAGCCCTGCTAGTAAGATAATGATATTGAACGCTAAACTTGTCCATACCCCGAAAATAATTAACGTAGGCATGCTCATGTTAACATTATCCAGCCAGTTAACAGCTGGAATCCCAATCAATCCTAAAAAGAAATTGATAATTCCGTAATCTCCATTAAAGAAGTAACGGAATACAATCCCGATAGCGATTGTACTTGTAACATAAGGCATGAAGAAGATTGTTTCAAAGAAACTCTTATGCTTAATCTTTTCAAAAATAATCCACGCAACGACCACTGAAATTAATAAAGCAACAGGCACAACTGCAAATGCATATAATGCAGTATTAATAAGTGCTTTATGGAAAACCGGGTCAGCGATTACTTTTTGGTAATTGTCCAAGCCTGTATATTGTAATTTTAATAGTGACCCTTTTTGGAAACTCATCCAAAACGAACGAAGTAATGGATAAATATTAAATAAGAGAATCACTCCTAAAGATGGGAGAAGGAAGAACCAAGCTTTAGGTTGGTTTTCTGGATTATATTTTTTCATTAGTAAACACGCACTCCATCTTTATCAAATAAGAAGATTTTGTGTTTTAGAATGTTAAATGCAAGTGTGTCTCCTTCTTCAATCTTATGTTCCACACTTACGATTGATTTCAAGTATTGTTCCCCTAATGGGAAGTGAAGAATACGTTCACGTCCGATTAACTCAACCCCACTGATAGTTGTAGAGAACAAACCTTCTCCTTCAGTAGCTGGAACAACATCTTCCGGACGCATTCCTAAATAATAGTGTCCATTAGCCCACTCTTGACGTTTGCGTTCTTGTGATAATTCAGAGGCTGGTAACTTGAATTCAGGATGGTGAATCACTCCATCTTTAATTTCCACTTCAGTAATGTTGATAATTGGGTTACCAATGAATTTTGCTACGAATAAGTTGCTTGGCTCTAGGTATAAGTTTTGAGGGTCATCATGTTGTTGAATGTACCCTTCGTTTAATAAAATAATTTTATCTGAAATTGATAAAGCTTCTTCTTGGTCGTGTGTTACGAAGATGGTAGTAATTCCTACTTCTTTAACAAGACGACGGATTTCTTCACGAATCTTCAAACGTAAACGAGCATCTAAGTTACTTAAAGGCTCATCAAGAAGTAATACTTCAGGTTTTTGAACAAGCGCACGAGTGATGGCCACACGTTGTTGTTGTCCTCCTGATAAAGTACCCGGTTTTTTACCAGCTAACTCCTCAATATTTGTTAATTGCATATATTCTTCTGCAATTTTTTGAGCTTCTTCTTTAGAAATTTTATTTTTACCAACAGTTAGAGGGAACATGATGTTCTCTAACACTGTCATATGCGGATATAACGCATAGTTTTGGAATACAAATCCAATGTTACGGTCTTTTGGTTCTGTTGTAACAACAGATTGCCCCTTAAAACGGATGTCTCCTCCCGTAGGTGATAATAATCCCGCGATTATATTTAAAATTGTTGATTTCCCACATCCACTTGGACCTAGTAAACATACTAAATCTCCTTGTTCAATTGAGAAATTTACTGACTTTAACGCTTCAAAGCCGTTATCGAATACTTTGTTTAAGTCAATAACATCGATCATGACTAATCCTCCAGTTTTATTTACTTGAATACATTCCATTATACCATGTTTTTTAGTTACTGAAAACCGAAATCTTTTCTTGAAAGCTTTTTATTGCGGACAGTTATCCTATTTTTGAGCAAATAAAAAGGACAAGTTTTCTTGTCCTTTTTGTGTTATTTTTTTGTTATAAAAACCTTTTAAAACAACTTTCTTCTTCGAAAATTTCTTTTCTTTGTGAACATTTTATTAACGTTTTACAATCTTAAAATAAGTTCTAGAGGTTACTTTGTAGACGATAAAGTAAACAATCAAGAATATAATTCCAATGACAATCGATGCAATCAATGTTATTTGAGTATTTACTCCAAATAATTGTGCAATCCTCGTGTACATTTTAAACGCAAAGCCTGTATGTAAGAATGCGGTTAATAGTGGCATAAAGAAGACAATTAATACTTGGCGATTGATAGATTGTTTAACGGTCTTATGATCAATTCCCATTTTTTGTAAGATGACAAAACGGTCTCTATCCTCATATCCTTCAGAGATTTGTTTGTAGTAAATCACTAATACCGCACCCACAAAGAACGAAACTGAAAGCAAGGCTCCAATGAAGAGAAGACTTCCCATAAATCCATATATTTCTTTCGCAGCTTCTGTTTTACTATACATGACTAGAGGGACATTATATTGATCCACATCTATATTTTGATACGCTTCAAATTCTTCTTTTAAACTTTCTTCTTTTGTATCTGTGTTCCATAGTGAATAGTACTGCACTCTCTCATGATTTCCTGGATTGATAAAGTCATATACGTCTTTCACAACCACCATATAAATATTATCCACTAAAGCTGATAGTTGAGGCAAGGTCGTCTTATACTTATCATTGTTTAAATCACCAACAACTTTATAGTTTTTTTTGGCAGTAGTCAGTGTTGAAAACTCTTTGCCGTCTCCTTTTGTATGGCCCACTACCATTTCATTTTCTTTCAAGGAAAGATTCGTTCCAAAAATGCGGTTATAATCCTCTTGAGACATCACCGTCAGAGCTACCACATTCTCTGCCCCAGAGAAAGAATTCATAATCTCAACAGAATCCCCTTTTTGAAGACCAAAACGAACGGATTGTCCAAATGAAATTTCATTCTTAACAGTTGATAAAGATTTAGCTTGAATATCTTTCATCGCTTTACTTGCTTCTGCTTCTTCCTCTTTAGAAGTCAGGAATGAAGAAACCGAATATTCCGTAGGATAAGATTCATTAAGTGTTTTAAAAGCTCCTACTTGTAAAGACACCGTCGTTCCTAGTGTTACTAATACCATGGTAGATAAAATACACACACTAGCCAATCCAGCAGCGTTTTTATGCATACGGAATTTTAAATTGGAGATTGAAATAAAGTTTGTAGGTTGATAGAATAGTTTTTTGTTTTTTTGCAATGCACTTAAAATTGCAATAGAACCTGCATCAAACAGAATGTACGTTGCAATCACAACCATAATAACCGCAACAAAGAACATCATGATGGCCGCCATCGGACTTTCAATCGTTTGTGACATATAATAGGCTAGCCCTAAAATCACAAACCCAATGATTGCACGCGTCTTCATGAAACGACCTTTTGTTTCACCAAATTTCTTTGTTTTTAATAATTCTAACGGACGACTTGTATAAATTTTCGTAGCATTTAAGAAGAACACAATCAAGAAGATGACACCCATGAAAATATATACAAAGAAGATACTACCGATTTGTAAATGATACTCTAGTCCGATCGGATATTGAATCAGTTTTAAGAGGATCGCAAATGCGAAACGGTGGAAAACCATCCCAAGTACAATCCCTGCTGATACACTGACGAGTGCAAACAGGAACAATTCCATAAAGCTAAGAATTTGTACATTTTTACGGTCTAAGCCTAAAATTCCATACAAGCCAAATTCTTTCGAACGGTTCTTCATTACAAAACTATTGGCGTAAAGCACAATTAATAGCGCCACAACTTGAATCACAATCACTCCCAAACCTAAAGAAAGAGCGATAGAAGAACCCCCTCTTAAAGTGGAAAGTTCTGGCATTGAAGATAATGCGTGAACGATATAAGAAATCATCGTGACCATGACTGTTGCGAGTCCAAATGGTAAATACAAGGAATGATTCTTTTTCAAATTCGTCACAGCTAATGAACTTAGTAGTTTAAACATGTGCCTCACCTCTGTTTGCCATCACGGTTAACGTTTCAGAGATTAATTCAAACATTTGTTGGTCGCTTCTTTCCCCGCGATACAATTGGTTATAAATTAATCCATCTTTAATAAAGAGCACTCGTTTAGCACGACTTGCCGCAACCGTACTATGTGTTACCATTAA
Source organism: Granulicatella sp. (assembly GCF_057274575.1). NCBI lineage: Bacteria > Bacillati > Bacillota > Bacilli > Lactobacillales > Carnobacteriaceae > Granulicatella > Granulicatella sp. Next base: position 50,226 of record NZ_DBHISP010000004.1, read on the forward strand.
GATTGTTTGACCATTTTCATTGATTTTATCAAACAAATCTAATGTATTACTAGCTGATTTAGAGTCAAGCGCTCCAGTTGGTTCATCGGCCAGTAGTAAACTTGGATTTGTAATCATGGCACGACCAATTGCCACACGTTGCTGTTGTCCACCTGATAACTCATAAGGATATTTTGCCAATAAATCTGAAATTCCAAGCATTTCCGCAATCGGCTTCACTTTTTGTTCCATCTCCGCAATCGGACGTCTTGCTAAGACTAAAGGCAATACGATATTGTCATATACTGATAATGTTTCTAATAAGTTGAAGTCTTGGAACACGAATCCTAAATGGTCACGTCTGAATTCTGTTAGTACTTTTGAAGAAATCTTTTGGATGTCTTCTCCATTTAATAGAACACTTCCGCCTGTTGGACGGTCTAGAGTCGCTAAAATATTTAATAGCGTTGTTTTCCCTGAACCGGATTCCCCCATAACAGCAACATATTCACCTTCTTCAACTGAAAAATTAATGTCTTTTAATGCTGTTACTTCCGCAGCTCCGAATCTTGTTTGATATACTTTTTGTACATGTTGTACGTCTAATAATGTCATTTATTTTCACCCTTTGTTTTAATTTGTTGAACACAGTATAACCGAAATAAAAAGTGAATTCATGACACCATCCTATCATTTTTTATTCGTTTCTTACATTTTTGTCACTTTAAAAGCTAATCAAAAAAGAAGTTTATAAAGATTCCTGTTAAAAACGAACTATTTTGAAAATATATTTACAAAACTGCTCGATTCTCTACATTTCACGAACTATTATCTATTATTCTTTTTTATAGTTTGCTTTTTGGGTTGACAAGCCTCTTTTTTTCTAGTATAGTCTCTATATAACTTATTTGAAACGCTATGAAAAGAGAGTCAAAAATAGAGCTTAGCATAAGAAAATATCCTCTCTATTTTTCACGAGGTCTTTGAGCTGATTGTCTGATTCGTTAGGGCAATACGGGTTCTCCCGTTACAGAGTTACCGTATAGTTGTACGGAAGTAATCTTCTATCTATAAGAAGACTGTAAAAGCGCCACCACAACTTCAACTCGTCCTTTTAGCGTAGGCTAGAAGTGCGAGCTTTTTTTATTTTGTTTCAATGATTGGAGGAATAAACATGGCTGAAGTAGAAAGCTTTACACTTGACCACAACAAGGTCATCGCTCCCTATGTTCGATTAATCGCGAATGAGCATGGAAGAAAAGGAGATGTGATTTCAAATTTTGATATCCGTTTCTTACAACCAAATAAACAAGAAATGCCAACGGGTGTTGTCCATACCTTTGAGCACCTATTAGCTGATCTATTAAGAGACCGATTAGAAGGAATTATCGACATTTCTCCTTTTGGATGCCGTACAGGATTCCACTTAATTTTATGGGAAGAGCGCTCACCGGAAGATATCGCACGCGCATTGAAATCAACGCTAGAAGAAATCGTTGAGAAGATTCAATTCAAAGATATTCAAGGCGTCTCCGCCGTTCAGTGCGGAAACTACCGTGACCATTCATTATTTGGCGCAAAAGAATACGCCAAACAAGTATTAGAACAAGGTATTAGTATCGATCCTTTCGAGAGAAAAGTCATTTAACCACTCATTCAGTAAGAAACATTAGACACCTAGACTGGAGGAACTCCCCATATGAAATTAAAAACGATTGCTAAATCCCTTATCGCTCTCTCTACCGCATTCGTCTTAGGCGCTTGCGGCAATACCACTGCTTCAAGCTCTCAAGCTCCGCAAGGCTCAGAGGCTTCAAGCAGTGAACCTAAAACCGTTAAAATTGCTTCCGTTGGTTCTGATGCGGATATATGGAGACATATTGCCGAGTCTGAACAAGCTAAAAAAGCAGGTCTTAAAATCGAAGTACAAGAAATCAATGGAGGCGTTCCTTTAAACGAGAGCGTAGCAGATGGAACCGTCGATGCCAACGCATTCCAATCCATTGGATACTTGCAAGGATTTAACGAAGCGAATTCCAACAAACTCGTTCCAATCGGTACGACTTATATCGAACCAATGGGGCTTTACTCTAAGAAGGTGAAAAGTCTAAACGACTTACCAAAGGGTGCAAAAATTGCACTTCCAGATAGTCCATATAATGCGACTCGTGCCCTTCGTTTATTAGAAAGTGCCGGACTAATTAAACTATCTAGTTCTTTCAAAGACGGAACGGGAACTACCAGTGATATCGTTGAAAACAAGAAAAACTTTGAGTTCTTAATGATTGATGATACGACTAGCGTACGTGTCTTAGACGATGCTGATTTAATCGCAATCGGAAACACCATCGCACTTGAAGGTGGATTAAATGTATTAAAAGATGCTTTATTCTATGAAAAAGCGGATGAATCAACCATTACTAGTATCAATGTAATTGTTGTGAAGGCAGAGAATGCCAATAAAGAAGAATACAAAAAATTAGTAGAACTTTACCACGATCCAGAAATCCAAAAATACATTTCTGAACAATTCGCAGGAACTAAGGTAGAAGTAAGTAAACCTATTTCTGATGTATGGGGGAAATAATTCATGAAGATTGCAATTGTTGCTGCCATGAAAGAAGAACTCCTTCCGTTTGAAAAGCACTTTTCTCCGGGAAACGTCATCTTTTCAAAAGGACCTATTCGTATTTTAGAAGTGCATGAGAATCTGATTCTCGTTCAATCTGGTATTGGAAAAGCGAATGCTGCTGCGGCTGGTGCTTGGTTATGCGATAAAGTCCATCCGGATCTCATCATTAACACCGGGACAACAGGAAGTTTTAATCCAGAATTAGGCTTAGCAGACGTGATTGTCTCTACGAAATTTGCCTATAGCGATGTGGATGCAACCGGATTCGACTACGCATGGGGACAAGTTCCTCAAATGCCAGCTGATTACCCTGTCGATGTAAAATTACAACAAAAAGTACTCACGCTTCTTCGCGAACAAATCCAAAATTTCTCAGTCCATAGCGGTTTTATCGCGACAAGTGATTCCTTTATGAGTTCGGTTGATACGGTTGAGAACATTCGTGCTAAATTACCGGATATCACAGCCAGCGACATGGAAGCAGCGCCTATTGCGCAAGTGGCTAGTTTCTATGACATCCCTGTGTTGAACATCCGTGGTATCAGTGATCATGTTGGCGGAGACGCTCCGGGTACTTTCGAGGAAACCCTTGAAAAAGCTTCACAAAACGCATTCGAAGCAGTACGGATACTTGTTGAGAACTTCTTATAAATCTTCCTAGATTTACGCAAACGCTAACCGCAAAAAGGAGCTAGGCTACTTGCCTCGCTCCTTTTTGTGTTCTTAATATCTATCTATGAAATCTAATTCATCTAACGGATTTCTAAACTACTGTCTTTAAAACTGATATTAAAATTAAGTAAATTCGCTATTTTCTTTATTTCTTCTTTTTCATCGTTGGAACATCTTGGTCCGAAAACTACTGTAAAATTATTAAAAATATTAAAATTTAATAAAAGATCTATATGTTCTAATTCCGTAGAAACATTTCTCAATTTATTAAATATAGCCTCCCCAAAATCTCCGCGAGTACTTGCCATGAAATCTTCCATTTCTTTATAACTCCATGGTAAACAAGTGATTGCAAATCTACATTCTTTTTGAAAACTCCAATCTGACGATTTACATTTCCCCATTTCACTAAAATCGATAAAAAGTCCTGTTCCATTTGAAGATACAATATAAGGATTCAGTTTACGTTCATCATCAGTATACTCAATATCAAAAAACATCGGCATCCTATCACCGGTCGGCATCACTTTACCAAATGAGAAAAACTCACTTCCTGGAATATCAATATCTAAAGGCGGAACAAACACTGGTAAGGTTGGAACTACTTTATCTCCAAAGCGCATTGGAACAGACAAAAAAACATCTTCAATTTTTTCAAATTCAATTCCAATCATTACCCCTTTATAGTTATCGCCATACCCATTCCATTGCGGCCTATTTTCATCTAAAGCGGTCCAGCATGAAACATAAGTCATTCTACCCGCATTACCAAAATCTGCTGTTCTTTCTTCCTTTACGTCGTCTACTAAACCCAAACTCTTAAATCTTAATGTACGGTTCAATAAAATTAATTTCAACGTCTCTACAGACGTATAATGATATATTTTTTTCAATTAAATCACCCAATTCAACAAGTTTCTCCTAACATAATGTTAAACCTTCTATTTAACTTTCAAAATATCTTCTTTTGCATGAATAAATTCTGTAATCAATTGACAGTAAGGCGTTGGAATGCCATATTCCTTCCCTTTTCTAGCAACAAATCCATTCAAGAAGTCTACTTCAGTAAAGCGGTGATTTTGAATTAAATCTTGGTGCATTGAAGGATAGTGACTACGAACTTTATTAGACGCAGTATACACATAATCTTTCATTGCAGCTGGATCAAGATGCACACCTTCTTTTTCCGCAACAGCGACAAATTCAGCAATAATTTGCGTTACAATCGCTTCGGCTGTTGAAGTATCAAAAACTTCACCGATGTTGGCATCTAAGATGGCACATGTTGCGTTCATCGTACCGTTTACGCACGCTTTACGCCATGTTGAAAAATGAACGTCTTCGCTGTAGCTTGCGTTCAAGCCCGCTTTGTCCATCACTTCTACTAATTCTTTAGCAATCGCCACACCACTTGGGTCAGCTGCTTGCATTTCTACTGTACCAGTTCCGCCTAAACGCGCTACCCCTGGTTCAATCAGACCCGCAGTCCAAATCGTAACTCCCATAATAATGTTTTTACGAGGAACATATTTTGCCATTGTGTCTTCATGACCTAGACCATTTAAAAGACAAAGTACTTTCGTATCTTCGTGGATAATTGGTTTAATTTTTTCTAGCATTTCGCCTAATTTCATTGATTTCGTAAAGGCAATGACTACATCTACCTCATCTGTTGCTTCTTCTGGTCGAACAATTTTAATGTCAATGGTATCTGTATTTTCGCCATCAACGACTTTCAACCCATTTTTTTGGATCACTTCGATATGCTCTGGCCATTCATCGATCAGCGTCACCTCTTGTCCTGTTTTTGTTAACATGTAGCCAAAACGGCACCCCATTGCTCCTGCTCCTGCAATCGCGATTTTCATTATAACTCCCCTTTTCTCTTAAACGGTTAATTTGTAATCCTCTGGTTGAATCCATTTTAACACTTTTTCAAACAAATGAACGATGTTTAGTGAAATTAGTGCAACGACGAAAATGAGTACCAGAAAATCAGATTGATCGCATTCTAACTGCCCTCGGCACTGTTAGTTTTTTTATTCTTGTAAAAGAAAAAGGCCGGACAAACTGCCCAGCCCTAGAGTCTTCAAAAATTATAATCCTGGTGCTTCGTTGATAGTTGCTGTAAGCATCCAAACTAATTTTTCTAATGCACCTTTTGCACCTGTGAAGATATCTTGCGTAACATCGTCGCCTTCTTCACCAGCTACTTCAATACCTTTTTGGTAAAGGTCGATTAAGTAACGGTATCCTACTAATAAATGACGGATACGGTCTTCCATGCTGTCGCTGTAGTTTCCTTTAGCGTCGGCAATCTTAGTATTTTCAGCAAATTCACGTAATGTTGAATAAGGTGCACCACCTAATGTGATTAAACGTTCTGATACTTCATCTAATTGAGCGTCTAACATTTCCATATGTTGATCCATTAATGGATGCATTGTGATAAAAGTAGCTCCGCGCATGTACCAGTGAGCTTGGTGAACGATTACTGATTGTTGGCTTAAATCAGCCACTAATTGATTTAATACTTGTTTTGTTTGTTCTTTTGACATTTCTCTATTACCTCTTTCTTATTTAGAATTATTCTAATTTATGTTTAAATTATATCCTATTTTTTATGAGTTGTCAATAGATGAGTTCGAAAAAAGGGTTAGATTTTTCTAACCCTTAACTAGTTACTGTATCCATTCATAAAGTAATTTTTATAATTCAAAAAGTATCTTTCAGATAATTCATCATTTTCTCTATACAAACCTTTTGCGATTATAAAAGATTTTCTTACCGCAGAAACATTATTAGTATCACACAAAATCACATAAGCTGTAGACAATTCACCACTAGGAACAGTTAAAGCAAAGCAGTTTGCCATATTAGCAATTCGGAGAAAACCTTTATTGGCAGCAACCTGAATTTCTTTGGTTCTAGCATCAAAATGTCCAAAGACACTATCTCCAAATCCATTCAAATCTACAGGCCCTTCTTTGCTCACAATGATATCGTATTTCTCCAATAATCTTTTTGTAGTTTCTATCAATGCTAAACGTTCATTATCATATTTCCCTTCAAACGAGCTAACTTCAACATTCTCGTCCTTCAGAAAATTACAGATTTTTTCATCATCAACCAATATTTTCGTTTCTAGATTTGAACTTTCTAAATCCCTTAAATTTACATATAATTCTTGAAGTAACTTTAGATTTTTAGATATTAAACCGATAGATGGCATAAATGAAATTCCATCTGTTGATATTTTATCTTTTTCTCTTTTTCGTTCTTCTCGAAATAACGCGGGATCAATTAAAGAAAATAAATTCAGTGAGATAGCAGGAGCTAAAACTGAACCTCCACCATCTGTACCCACACCTATATCATTTATTCCCAAGAAAACATTGATTGCTGTTCCGCTAGAAGAGCCTGTCATAGCCAAACCAGTTATTGGATTCTTTAAATCAATATCAATTGCTCGACCACCTAAACTAGACTTATCTCTAGTATGCAAATAATACGAACATTGATTTAATCTTGTTTCCATCTCGTCAGTTAACCATAGACTATTTTTGACTCCAAAATAATACCCATCATGATTAGAAATCTCATCAAAAGCCAAGGGATATACCCTATCTACTGATTTTAACGGATTCTTCATCGCAAGCATTGTTTTATAAGCGTATTTTTGTATTTTTTCCATAGTAAAAACCTATTTTTCAAAAATTCTATTTAAGAAGGAATGGCCATGCTGAGGAGCTTCTACATTAAAATATTCCCCGACAGTAGCTGCAACATCAGCCATAGTATCTCGCTCTCCAACATATTTTCCCGTAATACCAGGACTGTATATTAGAAGAGGGACTCTTTCTCTCGTATGATTGCTGTGCCCGATTGTTGGATCATTTCCATGATCCGCCATCACAATTAATATATCACCAATATTTAATTCCGGTAGCAATTTAGCAATGCGTTGATCGCTCACTTCTAATCGGTTCGCATATCTCTCCACATCTTCAGCATGACCGGCTAAATCAGTTTCTTGAATATTTAATGCAATAAACCCATTTTCTATACTCTTAACTTCTTCCATTAAACAGTCAAACAAATATTCAGAGTCTACACCTGGGAAGAGTCTTGTGCTTGTTGTTTGTATGATATCCGCAATTTTACCTAAGAAAGAGACTGTAATTCCTTTCTTATCTAAAATCGTCGGTATCTGAACATTCTTATCAATTCCATATCCCAGATGAACCACTTGATATCCGTGGTTATAAACTCCTGATTCTGGAGCATCTACTCCTGCTATCTTATTATTTTTTATTTTTCTAGCCAACAAAAGATTATCCAGGGTAATTTGTTCTCCTCCAAAAGTGATAACCCGCGATACTTGAACAACCTCTCTAACAACATGTCCAATCTTACTTAACTCTTCAAAGCTAATTAAATCTAAGCAAGCTGAAACGTTGTAAACTTGGCCATAATCTGTTTCCAAATTATCGCCTACGGTTGCTACTTCGTTCACAACAAGAATTTGTAATCCCGGATCTCCAACACGTCTAACTTTATAACCGTATTTTAATAGATTTTTTTCAACTTCATCTATTTTTTCATTAAACGGTTGAATCAACGGAACTTTCGGAGTAGTACCCATTATTTCTTGATGTCCTAAAAAAGAATCGGCTCCATAATGAGTTAAATTGGCTGTCCCATAATTAGCCGTATCCGAAAATTTATGTTCTCCGACTTCCTCACCAATAGCGTTCATAAGTCCTAATTTTTTTAACGTAGGAATTTTTATATCAGGTTTTGATTGAATGATATGTTTTGCTGTATTACTTCCAACATCTCTAGGTCTTACCTCTACACAATCATCCATTGCTCCTACACCAAAACTATCTAAAACAATCAGAATAAATCTTCCCATTTTTTCACCTTCTCACTTTATTTCCCAAACTATCGTAAATCCCAACTAAATGAGGCTCCCCACTCTGTAATCCTGAAACAATAGCCAAATCACTTCGAGTAACAAAAATCTGTGTTCTAAAAGAACCAATCACAGTTGCTCCAACCGGATGTTCATTTTTTGTTTCAATATAATAGTCGATACTCTCATCTTTCAGAGGAAGAACTACATCAAAAGCAACATTATCCGCATCCACGACTTCGACATTTTTAAAATGTCCTCGTCTATAATATCCACCACCATAAAAATACGAATGGCCATCTAAATTATGAGAGATTTCGCTAACATATACTAAAGCTGGTATTTCTGGCAGATCCTGTACAGCATGAAGTGGAGTGGTTCCCGTTAAGGCATGTCCAGGTTCACCTTGATGCCCCCCTAGCTTACGAATCTCTGGAATCGTTACGGAACAAGTAGCAGATGGCATATTTAAGATTGATTGAATTCCTTCTTTTTCAAGAATCACTTTCGCTTTTTCTATTGTTTTCATGTTATTGGTTGGAATTATATTTTCTTTACCGTCAAATAAAAAACAAGGGAAAGAAGTTAATCCACCTATCTCTACCCAGTCAGACTCCTTAACAATAGAGATGACATCATTTAAATCAGACAGGTGAAACCCACCGTATTGACCATCATATATATTGTCATCTTTCTCAATGACTTTTAACAACAGCTTCTGATGTTTTTTTAATCGATTCGCAACACGAATAATCTGCTGAACCTTTTCAACTGAATACACGGTAATGTAATCTGTTCCATAAGAAATGATTTTCTCCAACAAGGCATCCGGAATTTGTACTAGATGTCCCACATTCCCTAAAGACAAGCCCTCTTCCATCATCCGTAAAGCTTCTTTATAGTCAACAACAACAGCCTTTTTTATATCTGTATTTTCAGCAATCGCCCTTGCTATAAATGGATTTCTTCCAATCTGTTTAAGCATATAATAAAGCTCAACATCTTCTTTATTTGCGATTTCAGACATATATTTTGCGTTTTGAATAACCGCATCTAAATCAATCACATAAGTATCCGGGAGGATTTCACCATCTTGATGCAGCTTGACTGCAAAATCGACTAAAGATCGATTTCTTCTATTCACAAGATTAAGAAACATCTTTGTCACCTTCTAACAAATTCAATAAATGAAGATAAATAAATTCTAATTCATTCTCTGAATACACTTCTTCACCGATATAATTTGATAAGCGACTCCAAACTATTTTACATTCAGCAAAATTATGATGGTTACTAACTTCATTTCGAACGATTTCTTCCATTTTGGCATCCAATACTTCATTTTTTCTGCGTCTAGATTCCGCCATTGCTAAATGAATAAGAAATACTTCGACCTTCGTTTCATCATTAATCTTCATTTCGTTTTGAAAAAAAACACTAGCCTTCAATATATATTTTTTTGTATCTTCATCTATAACATCCGCCACTACCAGAACATCTAATTTCTCTTCTAGCATGAACTCACCCCTTTTAATATTGAGGAATCATCTCATTATTTTTCACTTTTTCTTGAATCTCAATTATTTTATCTGTAGCTATACTTTGATTAAAGAACGCTCTAAGAGAATCGTCATCTTTGTGAACCACAACAACTGCGGATGTCATGTCATCAATCCACTGATTGTGTTTTAATTTCGAATAGCTTAAATCAGAATAATCTTTATCCATTAATTCATCTAAATTCCAAACACCTACATCTACAATTCCTTTTCTTAACGCTGATAAAATTTGGAATCCTGGCATTTCAACTAATTTAACATTTTTACCTTTTACAACTTCTTCAGTTAGTAGGTATTGGTCGATTGAATTATAATCAATAGCTACTTTCTTGCTTTCAATAGTCTTATCAGTATTTTCACTTGAATAGACAATAACATGCTCGCTTAAATAACTGTTTTTTCCGAATTCTAGTGCTATTTCTAGCGGTTCACGATTACGAACAGATTGTTTTGCAGCAAATTTAGAAACAATTGCAAAACGGTAAAACTTGCTCGTAACTGCTTTTATTCTTTCTTTAGAACCACGAATATAACCTAAGTTTAATAGAACATGATTATTGCGGAATTCTTCGTAAATTCCGGTTGCTAAACCTTCATAGAGTTTAGAGTATGGCAAAGTCATCGTCCCGAGAACCGTTTCTGACAATGCATAAGATTGTAATATTTCATAATTAATTTCTGAAATAAACGAACCCTGGTGCCCTTTACTGATTAATTTAAAAGCCCCCTCGCTCTTTAAATAAGAAATCGCATTTTGAACTGTACCACGAGCTACTTCTAAATCTTCCTGATATTCAGAAATACTCGGCACTTTATCTCCTACAGATTTCTTTAAAAAATCCGATGCGATAGCATTTATTACTTGACCTTTTTTCATTAAAAACTTTTCTACCATACTCTTCCTCTTTTTTACTCTTTTACTTTTTCTATTGATTCTTTGAGTATTCTTAAAATAGTTTTAGCCCCAGAGCGATTCGGATTAATACGAATCAATCTTTTTTCTGCAGTCGGATCAGCATTTCTAAAAGTCCCCGAAACTCTATAAAATAGAGGACAAAACTCATATTGCGACTCTGCACCTACAGGATACGGCAATGCGCCTAATTTTGTTGCTTCCTCAATAACTTCTTCAGCAAGTGGATCTTTTAATTCGACAATCAAAACTCTTGATTGAGCATTCACTATATTTGCTTCCTTAACACCCTCAATAGCTCCTTTATTTAGTAACTCACAAACTTCTTCACCGACTTTTGCAGAAATAGCTTGAGAAACTGGAACATATATCATTCCTTTCAAAACATCTAGAGCTTCATGACCTTGGACTTGTCCTCCACCAGAATAGTTTTCTTTTTTCAAACTTTGTATCGCTTCTGAATTTCCTACTACACAACCAATTCCTTCTGGACCTAAGAGCTTAAATGTTGAAAAGCAAGAAATATCAGCTCCATACTCTACCCCTATTTTATCTGTTTTAAAAACCGAGTAGTTGTCATCTGTAATCACAAATATATCCGGGCGCAACTCTTTAATTGTTTTAATTACAGTTTCAGCTTCATAAGAATCTGAAGGAAGCTGTCTTGTAATTTGAACTAGAGCCGATGTTATTTCTTTACTTTTTATAATATCTTTCAGAGCATTTAAATCGTTAAAGTCTACTTTTTCATATGTGATACCTAGCATTTCAAAACTCGCATTTGTAGTAGGATAAATGGGCGCATCATGAATTAATATTTTCTTTTTGCGATCAACACCCGCATGTAACGCCAGTCTTATCGCATTTGTTCCTGAACCTCTAACTAATAGCGCCTCATCTGAATCAAAAAAATTCGCAATAACCTTTTCAACCTTTCTTGTATACACAGGTTGATTCAGACCTTTCACTACTCCTAAATCTCCCCTAGTTAAAATTTCATTTCCAGGAAAGACTTTTGTAATCTCGTCTATTAGTCTGAATTGCATTTCTTGCGCTTCTGCGAGTGTCAAACTTTTTAAAGGATAACTTTTCATTTTTTACTCCTTGTCAAAAATTGTTTAGGATTTTCCATTAACATTTTACGAATGAATTTGTCTGACACTCCACCTTCTCGTAACATTGGTACAAAACGATCTAACAGATAAGAATACCCTATTCCACCTTGGTATTCTAGATTTGATTTTCGAGTAATATCCATAGATAAGAACACCTTATCTTCATAACCTCTTTTTTCGATTTCCCTTAACATTTCTACTCTCAATAAGTCTGGTTGATAATTTTCTTTGCCAACAGTATCAAACTCTACATAGACGCCTTCATCTAACATCTTAAGAATATAATTTACATCTCCTGTTAAATCTACATGTCCAATAATCACTCTATCTAAGTCTACCTTCTCTTTTTTAAAGAAGGCAACTTGTTCGTGACCATATGTTCCCAGGGTTGTATGAGTGGTAATTGGTACTCCCAACTCTTTATGAACAATTGACGAAGCAAGAAAAACCTTTCTCTCTCTATCAGTCATTGTATTTTTACTAGTCCCTATTTCGCCAATAATTTGAGCTTTTATATTGGTACCATCAATTCCTTCAAGAATCTCTCTACGCATTAAATCAGCTAATTCTTCAACACTAGCATCTGTTACAAAATCCGGTAAAAATTTATCTTGATAAAAGCCTGTCGCTTGAATGATATTAATCTTACTAAGCTCAGCAACTTTTTGAACATATAACGGATTTCTTCTCATATCAAGGTTCGTAACATCTACGATGTTACGAACCCCCTTATCATATAATTTTTTAAATTCTTCTACTGTTTCATCAAAGCAATTTAAGTTAGTATCATCAATATTTTTTAATCTAGATAAATCAATGGTCGTATGCTCGTGCATATAAGTAATTCCATCTATGAACGTCATATCAACAATCTCCTATCCAGCAACTGGTGTGAATAATCCAACCATGTAAAGAATATTAACAATAATTCCTAAACTGATTGCTGCAACTGGTCCAATTGCTAGTTCAACAATAGGGCTTTTAGCCTTTCTATTTAGAAGAAGCAATCCGATTACCCAGAAGTATCCAATCCCAGGTGCGATTTTTTCAGATGCAATAGCACCACCAACTAATAAAGCCACTTCTAAGACTTTATTCATTGCTGTACGAATATGTTCACCCATTTCACGAATTCCAGGGAATTTATCTAATCCTTTAGCCACTAACGCTAACAATTGTACTTCAACAAACATCAATGCAGCACCGGCAACAAAAGCAACTAATGGATTACCATTTAGCAACATCCCTACGACAAATACAAATGTCGCACCAGCAGGGCTATAAACCCCTGTTACAATTGCTGTTGAGAACACTAATGGAATAAATCCAATTCCTCGAGCAAACGCAGCTAATGCAGCTTCACTAATTTTTCCTTCAGTCAATAATTTTAATGAAATTGGGTCTCCAGCAAGGATCATTAGACTAGTAGAAGCAGATACAAGTCCACCTGTGATAGATAACCAAATCCAATTTTTCTTAATTCTATTTACACGTTCTAAGAAGACACTAACTAAGGTTTCGTTAGAATTGCTTCCGTCTCCTTTAACTTGCATTGCAAATACAATCATAAAGATCATACCAACAAGTAATGACATACCTTCAGCACTCAATTTAATAGTAACAGCATCTAGTTTAATGGTTCCATATTGTTTTACTGTGAATAGCGCTAATAATGTAGCAACTAAAGTAATGGCCGCTTTTTTAAACCCATGTTGGCTAGCAATTGCAATCGCAGGGAAAATACTAAATCCAACTACAATTGGACTACCTACAGAAGATAGAGCTGGCATAAAGTTCACAGGTAGCATGTTAAATAAATCGACAATAGCTTGAAGCCCTAAAACAAGTCCAACACCATACAAAGCACCTAAAACACCTGAAATTGCTAATCCAACTTTTCCTTCAGGCGCCCAAGAACCAATGATATCAGTCATTAGCAAGATACTATGAACTAAAATGATAGAAGCACCAATTGAAACAGGAATACCAAAACCAATAACTAGACCAAAACTCAACGCAAAACTTGTTGCCGCTAATTCTTTTTTACCAATCTTTTTCTCCAAATACTCTGGTAAGATAGGTCTCAATCCATCATTAAATACTGCGATTCCTTTATTCGCAAGAATCGAACAAAGAGCTCCCAACAGAGCGATTACAACTAATTCTAAAGTTTTATCCATCTTAATCCCCTCAATTTCTTTTAAATTTTATTTAGTTCATCCATGATAATTGGAACCACATCATTTTTATGTTGAGCTGTGAATCCAAAAGCCTTCTTGCCACTACGAACACTTTCTCTGATTTCCTCTTCAGGAATAATTTTCCCCGGCATTGAAACTGTCACGCAGTTATCTCTTCCTAATAGCGCTAGAGCCATTGCCAAAGCTCCACCGCCACCCGTATTACACGCTCCGATATAATAATCTGCCGCACCTGTTTTAATAGCCATCGCAGCGTCTAAGTCACTTTTTACATCAACGGTGTACTCTGGTAATCCATATTGGATTACCAAAGCTTTCACTTCTTCTTTATCAATCTGCCCACCAACTACAATTCTCTTCATTCATTTTCCTCCTTTTCTATTCACTCAAAAACTCATTATGAACAGCATAGTTTACAGCACCTGCAAAATCATGCGTATTGTTATAATTACCATTTTCGCGTTGTCCGTTATTCATTTTGTTTGTTAGTACAATTACAACGATTTTGTTTTTTGGAGAAATCGTCACGTAAGTTCCAGTAAAACCATTATGGCCAATAGCATCCTCAGATAAAGGTTTCATCCAACCTGAGTTCTTTAAATATCCATACGATTGAATTGCACCATAACTTGTCTTGAATACATCTTGTAAAAATAGTTCAACTGTTTTTTCATCATAGAGAACTGTATCTCCATGTTTTCCACCATCTAATAAAACTTGGTATAAAGTTGAAAGGTCTGATGCTGTAGAGAATAACCCAGCATGACCTGCAATCCCTTCATTAGCCATAAATGAATTACCATCATTTACTTCACCTTGAAGTTCATACGTTCTCCAACCAGTGAACTTATCAAACGCTTCTTTATCCGCTGACATGTCATATCCAAATTTAGGGAAGTTAACTTCATCAATCATCATTTTTTCAAATGGATTTCCATAAGAAGTAACAGCAATTTGTGATTTATCTACTCCATTTTTTAATGGATTAAACATAGTGTTTTTCAATCCAAGAGGTTCGTAAATAGTTTTTGCTACATATTTATCAAATGCTTCTCCTGTAATCTTTTCGGCAACAAACGCTAGTGTCATAAAGCCTAAATCACTATATTTGTACTCGCCAGGTTTAAACTCTAATTTTTGATCTTCAATATACTTTAATGTATCTTGTCTATTATTAGAGTATAAGTAGATAGCCTTCCATTGAGGAAGTCCTGAAGTATGGCTTAATAGTTGACCAATTGTGACGTCTTCTTTACCATTCTTCCCAAATTCAGGTAAATATTGTGTAACTTTATCATCTAATTTGACTTTTCCTTCATAAACTAAATGCATAAACACTTGTGTTGTTGCACTAATCTTTGTAACTGATGCCAAATCAAAAAGCGTTTCATTAGTTACAGGTGATGGTTTTTCGATTTTTTCAGCCGGATTCTTCGAAAAATCAAAAGCTTGAATTACTCCATAACTCTTTTGGAAAATCATCTTTCCATCCTTTAAAACTACAATTTGAGCACCTGGTGTAGCCTTAGGATTATCATTTGCTAGTTGACTCTTAACGTACGAAAAAGCGACTGCATCAATAGCTTTTTCTAAGGATTTTGATTGATTTCTATCCTTAGTTTCAGATACAACCGTTGTTTCAGAACTTTGAGGAACGACTTTATTTGCACAACCTGCTAACCCAAAAATACTTAGAGCAGCGGCAGCTAGTAACATTTGCTTCTTAATATTTTTCAACATCTTAACTCCTCCGTTCAATATACATTTTTTTGTACAATAGCCTAATATAAAAAAATTAAGTCATTACAGACACCCCCACATTGAAAATACATTTTTTTGTACCTTATCTATACGCCAAGTATAATACTATCTTATTTTTTTGTAAACCCTTTCTTTAGATAAATTCTGCCATTTATAATACTTAATCATAAAAAAGGCGCTTCTCTTTCGAGAGCGCCAGAAGCTATTTGTATTATTATTTCGCCAAATTCGTGATGTAGTCGAAGAAGGCATCTCGGTCGACGTGGTAGACAAGGTCGACTGGGCGGCCATTTTCGGCTTTGACGGTACGGCCACGGCTTGCACCGGCAACAATCACGTCACTGTTCACAACAGAGCGTTTCACAAGGTCTTCTTTCCCGAATGAAGCGGTCGTTAATACATCCCATAGGAAGTATGTTGAGTTCGTTACGTAGTGAGTAAGTGGAGGCACGATAGCGTAACATTGACCTAAGAAGTCAACGCCTTCGATGGTACGTTCTTTTGCCCAGCGGTCGCGGACATCCAGAGATAATGGCACCATATTTGTACTTTCAAGCGCCACGAGTTCGATTTGGATGCCAGATTCCCAGACGCGTTTTGCCGCAAATGGATCCCAGTACACGTTCCACTCCGCAGTTCCGTCGTGTTCAGGGTCTTCCACATTCCCCATATCAAGGAAAGTTCCACCCATCCAGTAAAGTTTACCGATGTTTTCTTCAATAGTAGGGTCTTGGTCTAACGCACGTGCTAAGTCGGTTAATGGCCCAACGAAAACAAGGTCCACTTTCTCCTCCGATTCTTTTAAGGCACGGATTAAATCTTCGTGTGCTTTTAATGGTGAATCTTGCACCGTGATTGGTTTATGTTCGTTTAAGATTGGGAGTGCGTCCACTGTGAAAGCATGCATTCTCCACTCTTTCGGGAATGGGTTCACAGGGCGTGAATCTGAAGAAGCGACTTTCAATTGTTTGTCTTTTTCAGAACCGAACTTATGAATAATCTTCTTGCTGGCTTCCACCGCTGGTACTAAATAGCAGTCTGCTTCGATAACGCCGACCCCTACTAATTCCACATCTTCCATTTTTAATAGTAAATATAATGATACTAAATCATCCACGCCACCATCGTGGTTTAAATAAACTTTACGCATTTATGAGTTACGCTCCTTTAAAATGGTTTTCTTGCACGATTTATTATACCTAAAAACGAACGATAAAGAAATTATTTTTATTTAACGTTTGGTTTTGTTTTCGGATGCATTCGTTCTTAGTTTATGTTAAACTATTTTTAATTATTTTTTAATGTTAGGATGTGGTTCCATGAAAAAGAAATTCATAGATATTATCATTATCGGTTTTGCTCTGTTTGCCATCTTCTTTGGAGCCGGAAATTTAATTTTCCCACCTTATCTAGGAGTGACTGCAGGAGAAAATTGGGGAACTGCTACTCTTGCATTTTTAATCAGTGATCCTCTGCTATCCGTCGTTGCCGTAATGGTCGTGGCCACTCTTGGCGGAAGCGCACTAGCGGTCGGACGACGGATTCACCCTGTTTTTGCAGGCGTCTTGAATGCTATCTGCGTTCTCTTAATCGGGCCCATTTTTGCCGTTCCACGTACCGGAGCGTCAACGCATGAAATTTTCGTACAATCGTATTTTCCTGACGCACCACAATGGATTACTTCCCTCGTCTTCTTCGGAATCGTTCTTTGGATTACGTACAAGGAAAACTCCGTCATGGATGCCATCGGAAAATATTTAACACCGATTCTATTACTTATTCTCTTCTGTATCTTTGTCGGAGCCGTCCTTCAACCAAATGCAACATTTGCCACAACAGACGGAAGCGGGCTATTCGCACAAGGGTTTAAAGAAGGATACCAAACCATGGACGTGCTCGGAGCGCCTCTCTTAGCCGGAGTAGTGATGAAAGATATTACGCGTCGTGGCTATTTAAATCGAAAAGAGCAATTCAGAATGATGTTCGGAGTTGGCATCGTTGCCTTCGTCCTACTCGCTGTCGTATACTCAACACTAGCTTACAGCGGGGCCAGCATGAGCGCAGTTATCGACTCAACTGCGCAACGTTCTGCTATTTTAACAACCATTGTTAAAACTTTACTCGGTTCATGGGGACAACTCGCGATGGGCCTTGCCGTCTGCTTCGCCTGCCTCACAACTGCGATTGGACTAACAACCACCTGTGGACAATATTTTGAAGAAGTCTCTAAAGGAAAATTACAATACAAGAAAATTATTCTTGTCACGGTAGCAGTAGAATTTATCATCTCGCTTGTCGGTGTGGATTCACTCATTAACCTCGCCGTTCCAGTGTTGACCTTCATCTTCCCAATCGTGATTGCACTCATTCTCTTCTCGGCGTTTGACCAATACATCCCATACGACTGGACGTATCTTGGAGCGGTTGTCGGAGCTGGAATCGTTGGACTTGTACAAGGAATCAACACCCTTTCACAATTACTAGGCGGAAACCTACTAGGAGACGCAGCTACTTGGATTGGAACTCTCCCACTTGCCACATATGGCCTTGAGTGGATTGTCCCAACCTTCATAGGCGCCATCCTCTTCACAATCGCATCTGCCATCCTAAAACCAAAACAACTTAAGTTCGACTAAAAAAACGGAGCCCCGCGCTCCGTTTTTGTTTTCCATCCGCCCCTCTCTCTAAAAAAGGAGGGTTTGTATATGTCATCTGGTTGGGTATATAAACTTTCCATGCAACGCCCCAAAGTCTGCGGGAGCTAAAATAAGCAAAGAAAAAAATCCTACGGATCCAATAATGATTGTAGTACGGTTCAGTAACCGATGTGAATTACTGACTCTGGAAATTCATTTCCTAGAGTCAGTTTGAAGTTCGTTAGGCTGTAGACAAAAGGCTACAGCCGCTACCCGACTTACAATTATTATTGATCAATCCGTAAGGATTTTTCTTTGCTTTTATCACTATTTCTTTCCCCTAGTCCACAGACTTGAGGGCTTCTAGCATATCGATGCGTTGGAGGAGATGGTTCACCATATATCCTAGCGCAACCAAGATGACAATGACAATCACACATGGCAACACATATACAGACCATCCGACAGCGGGATTGAACATGACAAACCCCGGTGCCACCGTCTCAATAATCACCCTATGCAGCACTCGCCCAAACAAAATCCCGACACCCATCCCGATGACCGATAATAAAATCGTTTCGCGGTAAATATACATCGTCACTTCTTTATTCAGAAACCCAAGCACCTTAATCGTCGAGAGCTCGCGGATTCGTTCAGCAACGTTGATGTTGGTTAAGTTATATAGGATAACAACTGCTAGTAAAATCGATACAGCCGTTAAAATCATCATGACACGACTCAATGAAGAGACAATCGTATCGATACGACTCACCATGGATGTATTTTGCAAAACGGCTTTCACACCGCCTAGGGCCATTAAGTCCGCGGCTGCCTTTTGTACGCTAGCAGCGTCTTTGTCTTTAAACTGTACGAAAATCGCGTTGTCTTGCGGCACTGCTCCATAAGCCGTGGCGTACACTTCTGGTGTCATTACGATGAAGTGCCCAGCGTACATTTCCACGATATCACCGACCGTTAACGTCACATCCACACCGTCCTTATTCGGAAGCGTAAAGGTGTCTCCTGCTTTCACGTTTAAGAGTTTAGCTAATTTCTCGGAAATCAACACGCCCTCTGCAGGAAGCGTCACGGCTTTCTTCGATTTCACATCATTCAAATGAAGGTACGGAGAAATGCTGGCTTCTTTGCCAACAAGCACCGATACAGACTGCTCATCATCCACACCTGGCACTTCACGCGTCACCGATTCGCTATAAACGTCGCTATAAGAAGTGACACTTGAAGAACTTAAATAGTTGTGTAGCGCCTGTTCTTCTGAGGCCGTTAACACCGTGTCTTTTGAAACAATCGCATCATACGTAATAATTTCTTTGAACTGGCGATCGGCAATCCCATCGAGAGACCCGAGAATTCCACGCCCTGCAAAGAGAAGCGCCACGCTCCCAGCCACCCCGAAAATCGTCATGAGCATGCGTTGTTTGTAACGGAAAATATTCCGCGCCGTCACCTTATGCGTGAAGCTGAGACGATTCCAAATGAACGGAATGCGCTCAAGAAGAATCTTCGACCCAGCCATGGGAGCTTTCGGCAAGAGAAGGGCGGCCGCTTGCTCATGAAGTTCGCGGCGGGCAATCCATAATGGAGGCACCACGCTACAAATGAGCGAGCAAAGAATCGCAATCACGGCAATGAGTGGATGGAAATTCAACTGGATACTTGGCAATACCGTATCCTTCATCAAGGTCGCACCCAACGCACTTGGCAAGGCGTACGTTCCTAGTAAGATTCCAAGGACCGTGCTACTAACTCCTGCAGTAAAACCATACACGGCAAATTTCTTCATCACGTCTTTGGTTTCATAGCCGAGTGCCTTCAACACCCCAGCGTTGATCCGTTCTTCGTTTACAAAACGCGTCATCGTCGTGACCGTCACAAGTGCAGCCACGGCATAAAGCACAATCGGGAATAGGTTCCCCACCGACGTAATCCCTTCAGCTGTCGTCTTCATATTGAAGAACCCTGCGCTTCCAAGCATTGTCGAGCGTGTATAAACGGAGTATTTCGGTTTTGTAAGTTTTGAAACGTCCACTTCCGCCTTTTCGAGTTCGGATTTAGCCTTCTGGATATCCTTGTCGGCTGTTTCTTTCTTCTCGTTATAGGTTTCTTCGCTTTCTTTGAGCTGCGTTTTGGCATCCGCGAGTTTGGCTTCACCGTCCGCCAACGTTTTCTTAGCTTCTGCTAGTTTGGCCTTGCCTTCTGCTAACTTTCCGGCGTTCGCTTCAAAGGCCGCCACTCCTTCGCGGTATCGGTCGAGGCCATCCACGTACTGGCTGTAGCTAGCGTAATACTTCGCTAAGCCTTGTCGATACGCTTCTTGCCCTGCGAGCAATTGTTGCTTCTTCGTTGCGAGTTCCACTTCAGCGTTTGAAATCGCCGTTTGCCCCGCTGCAAGTTCTTGTTCTTTTTGAGTGAGCACTTGTTCTTTGGCATTCAGTGCTTGCTCTGTTTGAGTGAGCTGGGCTTCTGCCTGCGTTAAAGTCGCCTCCATCGCTTGAAGGCTTTCTTCGGTAATTCCTTGTACCGCAGCCGCATCAGGGTCGCTGGCTAGTAGTGCTTTTGCTTGCGCTAAGGCTGTCTTTTTAGTTTCGAGGTCTGCCTTACCCGTTTCCAGTTGCGCTTTGGACTGCGCTAATTGCGTTTGACCGGTTTCAAGCTGCTCTTTACCACCTGTAAGTTCCTCTTTTTTCGAAGCAAGTTGTTCCTCCGCTTGGCTTAGTTTGGCACTGGCATCCTCTAACTGCTCTTTCTTTTCGGCTAAAGTCGCCACCGCTTGTTCGATTTGCACACGCGCACTCTCGAGTTGCCCACGGCTTGCTTCCAACTGATTCCACGCCGCGTCTAGCTTTGCATCTTCTGATGCAATCGTTGCTTCGTTGTTGCGGACTTCTTTTTGCCCGTCTGCGAGCGTCTTTTCGTTCTTTTCAATTTCGCTCTTGCCGTCTGCTAATTTCTTCTCGGCGTCTGAGAGTTTCGTTTTGGCATCGGCGATCTTTTCTTTTCCTTCTGAAATCTTATCTTCGGCCGTCGTCTTCAACGTGTCCAAACGAGTCGTTCCATTGTCGGCTAACTTTTCTTCTATCGCTTGTTGCAACTCCACCACCTTGTCCGAGTACTCACGGCTTGTTGTTTTCCATTTACGTAAATCCGGATAACGAAGTCGCGCAATCGTATAAACTTCAGAATCGAACGCGTCTTTTGGCACTACGGCAAAACCACTAAGGTCACCGCTCCCCGCACTCGATACCCCTTTAATCGTCTTCGAGAGTAGCTCGCTGGAGTTCACAAACCCCGTAATGGTCAATTCATGTTCTTTCAGTAGAGTGTTACTTCCGGATTCATTCAATCGAATGGTATCGCCAACCTTATACTGATCGGCCATTGTTAAAGCAAGCGCCACTTCGTTTGATTTTGTAGGCAACGTACCACTTACCAACTCGAATGTTGAAATATCGATCGTCTGTGAGAACACACGAATCGCACTAGGTGTATCGCTAATCACCGTATCGACAAAATAGCCAAACTCCACTTCGGCGTTCTCTTCTTGAATCTCAGCTTGGTCCTCATCACTTAAACCGTAGCCTGCCACCACGAATAAATCCGCAGCATTGGCCGTTTCCATATAGCTGTTCAAGGTGTCTTCAATATCCGGACCCGACACTTTCAATCCAACCAAACTGAACGCCCCTAGCATCATGAGGAGCATAATGGAGAGGAAGCGTCCCTTCGACTGGCGAAGGGCGTTGCGGATATCCTTGTTTAATGTCTTCTTTTTCACTGTCCCCACCCCTTCTAATATTCAAGCGTTTGAATATCTTGTGGATTTGGGTTACATTCGATTTTCTTAACTCTCGCGTCATGCATATAAATCACGCGGTCGGCAATCGGCGCCAGTGCTTGGTTATGCGTGACGATAATCACCGTTGCCCCTTGATTTCTGGACATATCTTGTAAAATTTGAAGCACTTGTTTTCCGGTCTTGTAATCCAAGGCTCCTGTTGGTTCGTCGCAAAGCAAGAGTTTTGGATTTTTGGCAACCGCACGCGCAATGGAGACGCGTTGTTGTTCCCCACCCGATAATTGCGACGAGAAATTATTCATGCGGTGTTCAAGCCCCACTGCCTTCAAGGCTTCCTCTGCATCTTGAGCATCTTTTACGATTTCAGCCGCTAGTTCCACATTTTCTTTCGCTGTTAAGTTCGGCACTAGATTATAAAATTGGAAGACAAAACCAACATCATCTCTTCGATAGTAAGTGAGTTGTTTTTCATCAAAAGTCGAAATGTCCACACCGTCAATAAGGACTTGCCCTTCGTCGTTGGTGTCCATGCCTCCTAAAATATTGAGAACCGTGGATTTCCCTGCACCGCTGGCCCCTAAAATCATTACTAATTCGCCTTTTTCAATTTCAAAATTCACATCATTATTCGCAATAATCTCTGTATCGCCGACATGATACCGTTTATAGCTATTCTTCATTTCAATATAAGCCATGTCTATCCCTCATTTCTATCAACGCAGTTAAATGAACACCGTGTTGATTATCCTTCATTCATACTTTATAATAGGCCTAGCGAAAAAACAATACACAATACTCAACAATGTGTTGATTTAAGAAAGAGTTTAAAAAATGACGACTAAAAAACGAAAAACCACAACGATAAGTGATTTAAAAGCTGCGCTCACAAGACTCTTGAAACAGAAAGACTTCGAAATGATTAGCGTGAGTGATATTGCAAGGGAAGCGGGAATCAACCGCGGAACCTTCTATCTTCATTATGTCGATAAATTTGATATGATCGACCAGCTGATTGACGAAATTTTACAAAACATTATTTTCTTATTGAATAAAGACCAGCCGAAAACGAAAGAAGAAGCCTTTGCGCCCATCGTTAAAATCTTTGAATATTTAAAAGAAGATTTCGACTTTATTCATGCCATCTCGCTCAACCGGTTTAACTATACTTCTCATCTAGTCCGAAATTTCTTACTGGAATTATCTAAACAAATCGGTCCGATTAAAGAGACTATCAAGACGGTCTATCCGCTACCGGAAGACTACGCCGCAGAAGTTTTTATTTATAGTAATAGCGCGATTTTCTTCCACTGGATTCAAAAAGGTGGCGTGGAAAGTCCAGAAGAAATCGCAAAAATCTTTTTTAGAATGTCTGTATAAAGGAGCAAACTCATGCAAAAAAATATTATGAAAGACCCCCTCTTCCTCAGCCAAAAATCCAGTGTTGCCGACCCGAAAGCCGACGCTCAGGTAGTCCGCGACTTGCGCGATACGCTTCGCGCTAACCGAGACCGTTGTGTGGGGATGGCGGCGAATATGATTGGTGTGAAGAAGAACATTATTATCGTAGCGATTGGTCCGATGGATTTGGTGATGTTGAACCCACGCATTACGAAGAAGCAAGGACCCTATGAAACGGAAGAAGGATGTCTGAGCCATACGGGCACGAAGAAGACGACGCGCTATCAAACGATTGAAGTAGCTTACACCGACCCAAGCGGCAAGAAGCATACGGGGAAATTCACCGACTTCACGGCGCAAGTTATCCAACATGAGATCGATCATTTAGAAGGTATTCTCATTTAAATACGCAACTTCAGTTGCGTTTCCTTCGAATCCAGAAGGATTTTTTCATAAAAGCGATAATGGGGAACCGGTTCGAGCCTATAGTCTCTCACCTTTGAAGCCTCAAAGAGAGCGTACGGAATCAATTCCTACGCTCTCTTATTCGCATTGAATGCGATCCCCCACTATTGCTTCTATAGAATCCGTCCGATTCTTCGAAAACGCACAACTTTCGTAATTGTATTTTTATGGTACTTCTAAATGGATGAGGAAGGAGGCTTGTGCCAGGAAGGAGAATACCTGCTTCTTGTCTCTGACGATATTTCCTACTTCATTTTCTATAAATAAAAAAATAGAAAAGGGTTGACCCTTACGTAACGTTATAGCTTATACTTCAGATTGTTAGGAGTTGAAAATATGTATTTAATCAAACAGGTGAGCGAAATCAGTGGTGTATCGGTGCGCACTTTACATCACTATGACGAAATCGGATTACTATCGCCCAAAAAACATGAGAATGGATACCGCTACTATAGTGAAGAGGAATTGTCTCTCCTTCAAACCATCCTGTACTATAAGTATTTAGGATTTTCACTAAAAGACATCAAACATCTCATGAGGCAAGAAGAGGAAGATCTCTTGCCTCACTTGAAACATCAGTTGATTTTAATGCAAAAAGAAAAAGAACGTCTTCTAACATTAATCGACACTTTAGAAAAGACCATTGAGTCAAAAGAAAGGAAAATTACAATGACAACAGAAGAAAAATTCAAAGGCTTCACCTTCAAAGATAACGAGAAATATAAACAGGCCGCGACTGAAAAGTACGGTGAAAAAGTAATGAACGAAGCCGAAGCAAAACAAAAAGGACAAGAAGAAATTGTAGCAGACGGCTTCAACAAGATCTGGTTCGCGTTTGCTGAAAATATCGAAAAAGGCCTTCCAGCAACAGACGCTGTGAACGTGGACTTAGCAAAACAACTCCACCAACACATGTGCGCCTACGCGTTCGACTGCTCCATCGATGTCTTCTCAAGCATCGGATTTGGCTACGCTCAAAACGAAGAGTTCAGAACGAACCTCGATAAATACGGCAAAGGTGTGGGCCAATACGCTTGCGACGCGATTCAAGCCTACGTTGCACAGGAGAGAAAATAAGAAATGTAAAACGGAGTTAGACAAATGTCTAACTCCGTTTTTGTTTGCTATAAAATTCTTAGCTTACCTTACATACACTAATCTATTCGGTGTCGACAACTCCGCATCAAACGTAAATCCATCTTCTCTAAAAGCCTCCAACTGCTTCACGTCGGTCACTTGTTCGCGCATGGTAAACCCTACTAGTAACCCGCGCCCTTTTTTCGACGTTGTGGAGTATTGTTTCAACTTGCCGTCTTTGCGTTCGTAAAATTCCACGTCCACCCAGTTGTAACGCGTGCGGTCTAAAAGCGAACTGAACTCGTCGCTCGCACAGTTGACCACTGTTTCCCCTTTTTCAAACAATTCAGCCCACTCTGCTTTCCAATAAGTCTTCAAGCTCTTTCCATCGACTCTGATCGGACGCAACATATCCAAACGGTACGGCTTTATATAAGCATCTGGCGCCACAGCCCCATACAAGGCAGACATAATACGCACATGCTCGCTTCCGTAAATCAAGCCTTCTCTCCATCCCTCTACTTGCTTCAACCAGCGAAACGCAAGTCCATTGTAGAGTTCAATGGCAGGGGCAGCCTCTGCCACCTTCCACCTTTCGATAAAGGTTTTGTTTTCTTCAAGCAACTTTCCTTTCACCCCAAGCACGCGGGCAAGCTCTTCTTCAGGCACTGCGCTCACAGCTGCCACTACTTTCCTAGCAGTCGGACTCACTTCCCAGTCGCGTTCTTCTAATGCGTCACCATTCATTTCCTTTGCAGGCGATAATATGAGTTTCATCTTAATCCTCCCTTCGTTCATGTCCTCCTTAGTGTACCTTACTCCCACAGTTTTGACAAAATACAAGATGCAATTTATACTGAATACTATCAACTTAAAGGAGAATTTTATGCCTCAACCATTAACACTTTTGATTAATTCCATCGCCTCATTTTACTTATTACCGTTTTTAAGCGTTGGAATTTATGCTATTTGGGCAAAAAAATATTCACTCGCAAACTTCTTACTTTTCTTTGGAGGTGTTAACGCCCTCCATTCAATCCGTCTCATCTATCAAAAATCAGTTATTGGATATATCGTATGGTTTGTAGCATGGGCGCTGATTCTTTACGCGTCTTACTGGAATAACCAGCACGAAAAACCGTATAAAACAGAAAATGCCATGCTAGATTTTCTCGTCCGTATTGTGAATGGAAATCCGTTCCCTGACAAAATCGAAGACCCAAACAAACTTCGTGCCATCATTGCACTCGTACTCACAATTTTAATGATTATCGCCTAACAAGGAGGACCTCATATGGACTTTGTATTCATCTTATTTTTTATTCTTAGTTTCTTTATCGTTACATTTGCTTTCTTACATCTACTCGCAGGTGGTGTCGCTCTTCTAAAAGGAGACAAAACAACAGGAAACATCCTCATTTTTGTAGGAGGCCTAATCGCACTTCCTGCTATCCCATTACTAGCAATGGTACCCGGAATCTCATTCGTTACATGGATTGTTGGGGCAACTCTTTGCTGCGTGGGAGCCTATATGAACGGAAAAGAAAATGGCAATAACAATATATCACATCACGTTATCCGCGTCACCATTGCAGTCCTTCTCACGATTGGACTGGCGCTTGTGTAAGAAAGGATTCACTATATGCTTGGGCGGCTCTTAATACTACATGCTCTCAGTTTTATCGCATTTATATTTGGTTTCTATCACGCTGCAAAAGCCGCTTTGCTTCTCTACAATGAAGGCAACATACTTCCTGCCTATCCGATTCTTATTGGAGGGATTCTCGCTACAGTGTCTCCCACCATGTTTATTCCCATTCAGGACATCGGATTAATTCTATGGGCTATCGGTTCCCTCCTCTGTTGCATTGGCGTCTTTTGGTATAATAAAATCACTGAAAACCCTACTGCCGTTCCTCTTATACTACATTTATTCATTCCGGTTAGTATCTTTATGATTTTAAATTTCTTTCAAAGCGTTCTATAACACAAAAATCGTACGGAGCTTCCGTACGATTTTTTTAGTTACCACACCATTAAAATGGTCCCTGTTGCAATGAGTGCACAACCGATGAGTGATTTCACCGTAAATGTATCGTGCAAAAAAATAAACGCTAAAATCAAAGTGAAAATAATGCTCAGTTTATCCACCGCAGCCACTTCAGTTGCCTTTCCTAGTTGAAGCGCTCGGTAATAGCACAGCCATGACGCCCCTGTCGCAAGCCCGGATAAAATGAGAAATACCCAGCTCTTCTTACTAATTTGTGCTAGTCCTGACTGATTATTCGTGATAAACACCATCAACCACGACATCACAACAACCACAACCGTCCGCACTGCCGTTGCCAAATTCGAATTCACACCATCAATCCCTATTTTGGCAAATATCGACGTCAACGCCGCAAACACAGCTGATAACAACGCAAATACAATCCACATTTGAAAGACCCCTTTATTTACATCTTTCTACTATTATACCTATTTTTTTCTAAAAAAATATAGATTGCATCTGAATGAATTTTTGCTACAATGAACTTACTGACTAAAAGGGAGGAAAATAGGATGCCAGAAAAACTTTTTGAAGAATTAGCACAACTAGAGCAAGTCGAAGCCGTGGTCCTTGGCGGTTCTAGAGCTGGAGAACATTATGATCAAGATTCAGACTATGATGTCTATGTCTATTTGAAAGCCCCGATCGCCCCTGAAATCCGCCGAAAATTACTGGGCAAATACTGCTCGTATATGGAAATCCAAAATCAATTTTGGGAAGTGGAAGATGACTGCGTTCTAAATAATGGAATTGAAATTGAATTCATCTATCGTTCCTTGGATGATTTTGAACAAGAATTGCAGAAGGTGGTTCTAGAACATCAGCCTTATAATGCCTATACGACTTGTATGTGGTACAACTTGCTTCATAGCAAAGTTTTATACGACCAAGAGAACCGATACAGCGCTCTACAGAACAAATACCGCATACCTTACCCTGCGACTTTGAAGCGAAATATCATCCAGAGACAGTCCCTTTTACTTGAGACATCCTTGCCCGCTTTTTCAAAACAAATCAAAAAAGCGCTCAAACGCAAGGACATTCTCGCCTTGAACCATAGAAGTAGCGAATTCTTTGCTTCCTATTTTGACCTACTCTTTGCTTTGAACGAGCAATTACACCCTGGAGAAAAACGGATGCTGTCATACGCAAAAGAAAACTGCGCTCTTCTCCCACAAGATTTTGAGGAAAACATCCAAACTTACTTCCAAAATCTCTATCAATGGGACAAATCACAAGAAACACTAGACACTTTAAACCAACTCTTAGAGCACCTAAAGAAGCTTGTCGAAACAATTCATCACTAAGAGGTACGCTCCTGGCAGTGGTTTATTAACGGTGAGGGTAATAAATTACAAAAAAAAAAATGGATTCACAGTGTGAATCCGTTTTTTGCTTCTGTCTTTCTTCGCCGGCTTAGTCCAGTACTTCAGTCCTGGGCGTTCGTCCTCGTATCCTGTGTAGTTGAACTCGCCATCGCCTATTAACGCCTTTTCTCTCATCCTATATAGTTGAGTTTGGGCTCGTATCCTGTTTTATTGTGTAAAAAAAGAAGGCCTCATTAGATGAGGCCTTCTTGGAGTTGAGCTCGCCATCGCAGAAATGGCGTCCACTTCCCGTAACGTCCGCAGAACGTTGCTCGTTCCTTCCCTTTTGTTTCAAATCCTTCGCACTGTGAAGGATTTTCCAGTGTTCCATTTCTGAGCGCGATGTCTCACATCCTGTTTTTCGGATGGTCCGGTTTAGAAGAAGTAAATTTTAATCGTTCAAAAGCCAGTCCCTCTCGTTTTTCGCTCAAAAATAAAGAAAAATTCGTTGAACCATTGTGTCTGAAAAATAAAAGCTTGCGAGTTTCTTTGGATTCCATCCAAACGCCTGAGGAGGGATAAACGAAAAGAATCAGTTTATTGAAAGAATAGTGGGAATAAGCATTAAAACGAATAAGCGGACGTAGGAATTTATTCCGTACGTCCTCTTTGAGGCTTTAAAGGTGCAAGACCAAGGCTTGCACCGGTGCCCCACTATAACTCTTTCAATAATAAAACTGATTCTGAACTCGTTTATCCGACAATGCACTCATTCCCCTAAAATCCAAAGAAACAAAGCGAAGCTTCGCCTATTCTTTCAAGCACACACTCATAATACAATGGTTCAACGAATTTTATCCTTTTATTCCATCATCATTTTATTTATTTTTTGCACACAAAAAGCCGAGAGGTTTCTCGGCTTTTCAGAATGATTATTTGTTTGCTAATAAGTCGCGGATTTCTTTTAAATAATCTTCCGCAGTTGGTGCAGCTTCTTCAGCAGGTTTGTTTCCTTTGGCTAATTCAACAGCTTTGTTCATTGTCTTAACGATTAAGAATAATACAGCTCCTACGATTACAAAGTTGATAATCGCTGCGATGAATGCTCCAATACCAATTTGAGCAGATCCTAAACGGAATGAAACTGCTGCGATATCGCCTGTGTTGGCAACCATTGCGATAATTGGTGAAATAATATCTTTTACTAATGAATCAACGATTGCTTTAAAAGCACCACCAATAATAACCGCTACCGCTAATTCGATAATGTTACCGCGCATTAAAAACTCTTTGAACTCTTTTAACATCATTTTCTCTCCTTTTTTGTAAAATCATACTCTTAAAAGAATACTAGATTCTGAATCAAAACACAACTATAACCTGTAAATTCTACTTCCTTTGGATATAATTTATTGGATGATAGTTCACTACTGAAATATCAATCGTTTCATCTAAAACCATCCGTGATAATAGATCTCCAATCCAAACACCACTCGTAAGCCCCGAAGAACCTAACCCACTAGCAACATAAGCGTTAGAAGTTCCAGGTGCTTCACCAAAGAACGGTAAAAAGTCAGAAGTATATGCTCGAGTTCCTACACGAACACCACTTCGTTTCGCGTCTTTTAATGCTGGCAAACTCGCACAGGCTTCTTCATACATGCCGTCTAACAACGCTTCATCTGGCGTCAAATCAAACCCTTGCGTATTCTCATGCGTCGCCCCGACTAAAATCTTGCCACCTGGGAACGGGAGTATATCAATCTCCCCATGAAGCATACACACCGGCCATTTCGACGTATCCTCACTCGTCTCTAGTTCCAATTCAATCAATTGCCCTTTTTGCGGACGCACATCCACATAGTAGTCGAGCCCTTCTAATAATTCCTTGACCCAAGCGCCACTGGAGAGAATTACGGCATCAAAAGAAAGGATCTCTTCACCATCTACCACTCGAATGTCTTCGCCTTCTTTGGATAAAGCAACTTTTTGATGCTTCACGGTAGCTCCGTTTTTTACGGCTTGCTCTAGAAGGAGCGCTACGAGCTTTTCTCCGTCCACACGACCGCCACCGCTACAATATAACGCCCCATCTGGATTCGCCCATCCTGGGATCACCTTTGCGACGTCTTCTCTAGACAATGCCTCTACTTCCCCGATCATTGGCGCATCCACTCGACGTTCGACCGCCATTTCTTCCACTTTTTTGAGTTGTTTTTCAGTATGTTTGAAAATATACGCCCCAACCTGTTCATACGGCAAATCCGTAACTCCATCCGCACTCAATTGTTCCATTAAAAGGGGATAATACGCTGCCCCATGCGACACAAGTTGGTACCAGTCTTTATTACGACGTTGGGATAACCACGGACAAATAATCCCCGCTGCGGCCTTGGTGGCTTGACCGACGCTCGCATCAAAAACGGTCACGTCCATTCCTTTTTTGCTGAGTTGGTAGGCCGCCGTTGCCCCTACAATCCCAGCTCCTACGATTGCTACTGATTTTGTCATCTTGTTCACTCCTAGCTGAACTGTCTCATTTCAAATTGCCCTTGTTCTTCAAACCACTCTGCCACTTGCAGGAGCAGTGCCTCTTGCCCACGAGCTGCCATAAATTGTACGCCGATTGGTAAGCCTTTATCACTCAGATATACCGGTAAGCTAATAGCAGGCGCCCCTGTAATATTCGATAATTGCGTAAATGGTGTCAAGGCCAAGGTACGATCAAACATCCGCCAAATCACACTTTGTTGCTCAGGGACGCTGAGTTCTTCAATCTGGTTGAGCGCCAGGCGAACCGATTCCTCCATCGGAAATTGCGTTTGAAGAGGCGCCACATCACTCACGGTCGGCGTTAGAATAAGGTCAAACTCCTCATGCACCTTCTCCATCGCATGCGCGTAGATATCCCATTTGGCAAGAGCCGCACTGTAATCTTTGGCAAGAATGTTCTGACCGGATTGATAAATGCCCCATGTCATCAGTTCCATATCATCCTTAGTCAGCGCTCGTCCAAGACTGGCTTCTAAACCTTGCATCATCGCTGCAGTCTCGACACTATTCATTAAATAGTAATTCTTCATCACTTCCACACCGTCGACAGGCCAGCCGATGGGTTCCACTTCACAGCCGATGTCTTCAAGGAAATGAACCGCCTTACGAAGCGCGGCTTTAGCTTCTGGAGCAACCACGCTCTCAATTGGGGATTTCTCAATGACGCCCACTCGAAGCGGACGCTCTAAACGGACTTCCCACTCGCGAATAAGTGGCACCAAAAACGGACTATCCTTCTGCTCGACTTGCAAAAAACGCAACAGTTCACGCGTATCGCGCACACTTTTTGTCATCGCAAAATTCACCGAAGCCCCTTGCCAGCCACGATAGCTAACAGGACCGACAGGAATTCGACCACGACTCGGCTTCAAGCCTAATAACCCTGAAAAACTTGCGGGAATACGAATCGAACCGCCGCCATCACTGGCCGCTGCAATCGGAACCATACCGCTCGAAACCGCCGCCGCTGCACCTCCACTGGATCCTCCAGCATTTCTCTTCACATCATAGGGGTTATTTACAGGCCCCCATAGCTGTGGTTCGGTCATATTTTTAAATCCAAATTCAGGAACATTAGTACGACCAAGCACGATAAAGCCAGCTTCTTCTAGACGCTTCACGAAGTTATCGCTACGTTTCACTGGGATATCCTTTAAGAGTTTACTACCTGCGCTGGACGGCTCCCCTGCTTGATTTTGACCGAGGTCCTTTAAGAGAAGGGGAACTCCTCCAAAGGACAGGCCTTCAAACGAACGCTCCTTGGCCTCTTTTAATGCACGTTCTTCCTGAATATGAACGACCGCATTTAACTTTGGATTCAAAAGATTGATTTTTGCTAAACTTTCTTGCACTAATTCAAGAGGTGAGACTTCTTTGTTTTTTACAGCCTCTCTCATCGCAATAGCGTCTTTCCACATAGTTCCACGTCCTCTCTACAGCTTCATTGTACAAGGAAAAAGAAAGAGGGTAAAGCGATAAAACAACCAAAAAAAGGTTGATGGCATTCCATCAACCTTTTGAACTCTATCTTTAATAAGATTCGATATCCATCCAAATGAATTAGTCTTCTTTACGTTTTAAGACACCTAACCCAAGAAGCATAGCTGTAGCTGCTGCTCCAAGAGATACGATGCTTGAAGCTGTACCAGTGTTTGGTAATTCAGCTTTTTCTGCTACAGGAGCTGGAGTTTCTTTTTCAACCACAACTTCTTCAACAGTTGTTTCTGCTACAGTCGTTTCAGTGGTTTGTTCTTGTTTTGTCTCTAATACATCTGCTGCCAAGAATACATCTTCAGTTCCATCTGAATAGATTAGAATCACATCTCCATTATAATCAATAAAGATTTCTGTGTCCTTTGGCAATACAGGATTTGCCTTTTTAACAGCTGCAATGATAGCTTCTCTTTCTTCGTCTGTTAACTCTTCTAGATTATCTACTTTTACAGGTTCAGGTTTAACAGGAGTTGTTTTATCAGCAATCGTTTCTACTTTTGTACCTTTGGGAACAATTGTATACTTAGATTCAATGACGATTTCTCTCCAATCGTCTTTTATATTACGTAATGCAGCATTTCCATAAATGTCAACTTCAACAAACCCAAACCTTTGATTTGTCAACGAATAATTGGCATTCATAACCGCTAAAGCTACACGTTCTCTTTCTTCATCAGTTAGATTATTAACGTCTTCAACCTCCGTTAATACGGGTAAATTTGGTTCTTTCTGCATTCCCCAAACGGAAAATTGGCTATGTGATCCATCAATAAAATAAATATCTATAAAAATACCATCAAATCCAAAATGATCTAGTGTTGTTTTTAATTGTGGATTAGTTTCCATAAAGGCTTCTATAATCTTATTTTGTTCTTCAGGAGTAAAGCTAGAGTTTTCTGCGTAGATATATAGTGATTGAGGAATGTCTATATCATATCTTTGTGCAATTGTTGGTGCATCATCTGGCCCTGCGGCAGGTAATAGAGCTTCATCTGGCCCTGCGGCAGGTAATAGATTTTCTACTACCCCGGCAGCAGGTACGTCTTGCGCAGATACAGGTGCCATTGCTGAAATAGAGATAGCTCCTAAAAGTACTGAAGCCACACCTAGTGATAATTTACGAATTGAAAAACGTTGATGTTTGTTAAACATATTGTTACATCTCTCCTTATTTCTATTTTTATTCTCACATTTTTAGTGTCCAAAATACGGACTTTTAGATAATAGCAGTTTTCAAAAAAAAAACAACTTTTTTGAACAAATTATGAATTAAGATAGAATCTTGAGCTCACACTTAAACATTATTTCACATAATTTATGCTAAACCTATTAAAAAATTTTACATCAATATTAAATATTATTTTTAGTTTGTAAATCTAGAAACATTTTTATTTTTCAACAATATTCAAAAAAGTGGAAGAAACTCCTTTTACCTTCATTTTTATTGAAGTACATAAAACTTTTTTACGTTTTAAAAGACTTCATCCAATAGTAGACTCATTGAGGACGACTTATAGTGAGTATTCCTCTATTATGAAAAAAGATTGATGGATTTCTCCATCAACCTTTTCACATTGAGCTAATTAAATAGCTTTCTTTTATTTGGAATTAGTTTGTAGCTTCTTCGTCTTCATTACGTTTCACTAAACCTAAGCCTAATAGAATGCTTGTTGCAGCAGCACCGAATAATAAGTATTCAGATTTTGTACCAGTATTTGGTAAGTTTTCTGCTTTTTTATCTACTTTTTGTACTGGTTTTAGTGCAACCGTATCTTGACCAGAAATAATATCCACAGATCTATCTGGATAAGTGATCGTCACATCCCCATTATCCGCTACTGTTACAGTAGTACCTGCTGGGAAGTCTGGGTTGGATTTCTTCACTTCTTCGATGACTTTATCTTTTTCATCTTGCGTTAATTGCGCTGGGTTCTCAACTACTGTTTTCACAGGCCGATTTGGCGTTACTAAGTCCGCTGTGGTTGGAACTACTGTTGTTGAAACGTCACCACTTGGTTTCTTATCCACTTCAGTTTGTGTTACTTTCACTACGGCATCTTTAGCTAGTGGCGCATCTAACGCTACTTCCCACTTACCGTCTTGATCAACGGTTGTGGTCTTCTTACTTCCATCTGGTAGAGTAACTTCGATTGTTGAACCGGCAACTCCTGTTCCGCTCACCTTCACATCATCCGTATCCACTGGATTCACCGTCGGTGTAGCTGAAGTCGCTCTTTCCACCACAGTATCTGATCCTGGGATTGTATCTAAAGACTCATCTGGATAAGTAATCGTTACATCGCCATTATCCACTACACTGACTGTTGTACCTGCAGGGAATGTCGGATTCACTGTCTTCACTGCTGTTTCTACCGCTGTCTTCTCAGCTGGCGTTAACTGTACTCGATTATCCACCACTGTCTTCGCTGGTGTCACTGGTGTGAATGTATCCGCTGTGGTTGGCACGACTGTTGTTGGAACTTCATCACTTGTTTTCTTTCCTACTTCTTTTTGAGTTGCTTTCACAACGGCATCTTTTGTAAGTGGCGCATCTAACGCTACTTCCCACTTGCCATCTTGACCAACGGTTGTCGTCTTCTTCGTTCCATCTGGTAACGCCACTTCAATCGTAGAACCAGCAATTCCTGTTCCACTCACCTTCAAATCATCCGTATCCACTGGATTCACCGTCGGTGTAGTTGAAGTTGCTCTTTCTACTACTGTATCTGTTCCTGGAATCGTATCGACAGACTGATCTGGATAAGTAATCGTTACATCGCCATTATCCGCTACACTGACTGTTGTACCTGCAGGGAACGTCGGATTTGCTGTCTTCACTGCTGTTTCTACCGCTGCCTTCTCAGCTGGCGTTAACTGTGCTGGATTATCCACCACTATCTTCACTGGTGTCGCTGGTGTGAATGTATCCGCTGTGGTTGGTACGACTGTTGTTGAAACGTCACCACTTGGCTTCTTATCGACTTCAGTTTGTGTCGCTTTCACAACGTCATCTTTTGTAAGTGGCGCATCTAACGATACTTCCCACTTGCCGTCTTGACCAACGGTTGTTGTCTTCTTACTTCCATCTGGTAATGTTACTTCGATTGTAGCTCCGGCTACACCAGTACCCGTAACTTTTGTATCATCTGTATCCACTTTATCCACTGTTGGTGCTGTTGATGTTTCTCTTTCAACAATCACATCTGCCCCTGGAATAGTATCCACTGACTGATCCGGATAAGTAATCGTTACATCGCCATTATCCGCTACACTGACTGTTGTACCTGCAGGGAATGTCGGATTCGCTGTCTTCACTGCTGTTTCTACCGCTGTCTTCTCAGCTGGCGTTAACTGTACTGGATTATCAACCACTGTCTTCGCTGGAGTCGCTGGTGTAAATGTATCCGCCGTGGTTGGTACGACTGTTGTTGGAACTTCATCACTTGTTTTCTTTCCTACTTCTTTTTGAGTCGCTTTCACTACGGCATCTTTAGCTAGTGGCGCATCTAACGCTATTTCCCATTTACCATCTGCTCCTACGGTTGTCGTCTTCTTCGTTCCATCTGGTAACGTCACTTCAATCGTAGAACCAGCAATTCCTGTTCCGCTCACCTTCAAATCATCCGTATCCACTGAATTTACAGTTGGATTTGCAGATTTAGCTCTTGGTTCTACCGTATCTGCCCCTGGAATCGTATCCACTGACTGATCTGGATAAGTAATCGTGACATCTCCATTGTTCGCTACTGTTACAGTAGTACCAGTAGGGAATGTCGGATTCGCTGTCTTCACTGCTGTTTCTACCGCTGTCTTCTCTGCTGGTGTTAATTGGGCAGTATTATCGACAACTGTTTTAACTGGATTATTCGGTGTAAATGTATCCGCTGTGGTTGGTACGACTGTTGTTGGAACTTCATCACTTGTTTTCTTTCCTACTTCTTTTTGAGTCGCTTTCACTACAGCATCTTTAGCTAGTGGCTCATCTAACGCTACTTCCCACTTGCCATTTGCGCCTACAGTTGTCGTCTTCTTACTTCCATCTGGTAACGTCACTTCAATCGTAGATCCGGCTACACCAGTACCCGTAACTTTTGCATCATCCGTATCCACTGGATTTAAGGTTGGAATTTGTGACGTTGGACGTTGAGACACCGTATTTGTAAGTACTTGGCTATAGCCATCTGGGAATGTAACTGTCGCATCTCCGTTTGCAGCAACAGTAACAGTTGTTCCCGCTGGTAATGTTGGATTCGCTGTTCTTACTGCCGTTTCAACCTCTGTCTTCTCTTGTCCATTGACTGCAGAAGTATCATCCACTGGCGTTAGTGAAGGTTGTACTAGTGTAATACGTGCTGTTAATCCCACTGGTTTCAAGGCCGTATCTGCAACACTTGTTAAAGTTGGAACGATTGGTTCTGTTGTTGACGAACGATTTTCATTTCCCGTTCCTGTAGTGAAGCGTTTGTTTGGATCTGTCGAAATCAACTTAATAGTATAGTTTTGATCCGACACAAGGCCTTTAATCACATAACCTATTGCTGTTTTTTCTATATTATTATCAATATTTTCTTTATTACCTTTAGCATTATACACTTCAATTTTCGGAGTTGTAGCTGGATCTGTGATAGTTTGTTCTCCGCCATCTTTTGTACCATTGCTATTGGCATCCTCGAAGAAAGTGACACCCACTTTTCCTAAAGTAATTGCGATTTCAATATTACGTCCCTTATCGGCAGTTGTACCTGAAGCATAGTCTGCTTGATAATACGCATTCCAATTTACTGTTTTTCCGTCTTCGGCTGTTGTTACATTATCTAATCCTAATGTCAACGCAATTGGGAATTTAGAACTTGCTGGAATTTTCTTACCTGTTTTTGACTTAATTCGAACAAGATTTGTGGATGGCGTTACTGAAGAAGTGAACGTTTCTCCTTTCAAATCATTGATTCCTTTTAGGCTTCCGTTCAACTTGCTTGGATCAACACTTGCATACGAAATATCGAATTGATTTACAAAGTCTGGATTTTCGCTTACATCTACGCCTTTAAGATTAAATCCATATTCAAAGGCTTTATTTTGAATATTCGTACCCCAGTTTTGTCCTTTTTTTGGAATTGGGATGTACATATCCACTTCTCCTACTTCACTCGCTAGTTTATTCGTAATCGAAGTTTTTAAGTTTAAATCTTGAGAGATATCTACGATACGGAATGTATCATTGGCAGATGAATAGTTTGAATCGGTCGTTAATTTCGCTTCTGTCGTTAAGTCTAATCGGTCTGCTTTTGGCAATGTTAAGAATGTTGAAACTGGTTTATTGGTGAAAATCGTTTGCTTATTCGTTACCAAATTATATGGATCTGCAGCACGTAAACTTTCATGCCCTGTCATTGGGCGAACATTTGCTTCTGGAGTTGTTACAAATAATGTTTGGTCATAATTGACAGTTTTATTACTTGCTACATTATTTTCAACTTCAACTTCAACTTTCATGAATTTCTCGTTGAAAGGCTTCCCAACTGAACCCACCCAACCTAAAATATTCTTATCATCACTAACTCCAGAGAAATCAATGGTATGAATTTTCTTCCCATTTTCTACTTTGGTAGTAATTGTGACTTCGTTGGTAAAATCATTTCCATCTTGGTCTTTTAGATGAATGGACTTCACATCCACATCTTCTGGTAAGACAAGGTGAGCCTTATCGACTAAATCTGTTACACGTTGGAAGTGTGAATAGTTCGCTCTATCCGAACGGATTTCATAAGTAATTTTGTCTGATTTAGCGTAGTTAATTGTTTTGTTACCTGGCGTTACGATACGTAAATCATTACGTCCATTCGTTTTTGAAAGACGAACTTTCATGACGCCTGTGCCTGTTTTCCAATTATGATTTGGATCGTTTTCATCAAAATCTTTGTCACGAAGGGTTAATTTCGTGCTTACTTCATAATTATCTGTTGGTGTTAAGAATTTACCAAACACTTGACTTTCTTTTGCTTTGTTAATTCCTCCGAATGTGTAGCTTTTTCCAGCTTCAAATATTCCAATAGGAACGACTAATTGTGTCAACACATCGTCGTCATCTAGACCCAAATCTTTTACATCAATGAATCTTGGAGGTGAGGTTACATTTGAACCAGCAGTGTTATAAGGTATTGCTAATGTCACTTCATGAAGAACTGGATTCTTTTTACTTGCAACTTTTACCTTTGTAATCGTCGTGTTGTTATCAATTCCCGGTAGTTGAATCCCTTTAACTTCAAAGTGAGGATTTGTTGGGAATTCATAGAACAGCTCTTTTTCACGAGAATTCATATCATCTAATGTTCTAGCCACTGAATCAAACGGGAATCTTCCTAAAGCAACATATTGTTTTCCATTTACTGGTGCAACTGCAACAGAATCTGAAGTATTATCAAAGACTCCAACAACTCCTTTAAAGAAGTTAATATCGTCTTGTTCCGTCAAGTGAATAATTGGGAAGCTATAAATTCTATCCTTATAACCAGATTCAATAAAATCTTTGGTAGCTGGATAGTTACGCAATTGAACCGTGTAGTCTTTAATGTGGATTTTTCCAGTACTTTCGGTATAGATATTGTTATCCACTTTTAATTTTGGATTGAATCGGAATGTTGTACCATAGTATGGGTTGTTTCTCTTGAATTTAATCGTTGTAACACCACTAGCATCTGTTGACTCTGAAATTTTTTCAAAGTTATTTTCATATCGAGCCATTCCCTCGTAACTAATCCCTTTTGGTAATACCATATCAAATGTAACAGAATCCACAAACATTGGCGCTAGGGTGCTTTGAGAAGTGTTATTGATGGTAATGCCTGCAACAACAGTATATCCATTATTCGTATTCGCAGTTTCAAAACCAGGTACAGAAGTGACCGAATTAAACCATAAATTCAATGTACGGTTAACATCTCCAGAACCTTTCAAGTCAATCGCATTTAAAGCACTTGAACCTGTTACCACCTGTCCATCTGTATTTTTTTGACTTGGCTCTACTGTGATTGGTGTTGATTTTTCAATCCCTTCGGTTAAACCATTAATTGTTCCGGTTGTAGAAACTCCTTTAAGTCCAGTAATCAGATGTCTGTTCACCGTTAATGGAATCACCACACTCTTCACATTATCATTGAAAGTATAAGTAACCGTGTCCCCCATATAAAGCACTGCATCAGATTCATTAGAAGCATTTCTATATTTTTGTCCGTCTGGAGTTGTTAAATTCGTAATCGGTTTGCTTAACGACGAAACACCTTTTAAGAAAGGTTTCAAGCTGTCGTTATTAGCACCTGTATCCGCTAACGTTAAGAGATTTCCCAATTTAATCGTTGCTTTCTTCTCAGTTGCATTTTCTTGGAAAGTCACACGCACTTTGATTTGCATGTTTAACCCTGTTTTCCCATCAAATACAGCATTTGGATCAACCACTTGATTGTTTTCATTTAGAAACTCTACTGTTGGTTGTTGAGTAGCCCCACTTACGTCACGTTTGCCTCTTCTTTTTCCAACAGTTGAAGCCTCTGGGGCAACAGTTGTCTCTTCGGAAGTTGTTTCTTCATTTTGTACACTAGGTGCTACCGTTGTAGCGGATTCTGTTGTGGCAGAAACTCCTTGTGTCTGTGTAGTACTCAGAACTGTTGTTGCTTGTTGTGTCGTGGATGTATTTTCTTCAACTTGTGCAGTTGATGTTGGTGCTAACCACGTCAAACCCACAAGAACAGAAGCAACACCAAACGAAAACTTACGAATCGAAAAACGTTGTTTCGTATTAAAGATTTCTTTCATTTCTGTCCATCTCCTTTTTGTTTTTTTAAATTATTTTTCATATCAATTCTTTTCATAAATAATCATACAAATCAATTACATTTACTAAAATTGATACTACAAAATTTTACCATCATCATATCCTTTTTACAATTTTTTGGCACGTTTTCATAAACTCTTCCACATACTGTTCTATATAAAAAATACATTAAGAAAAGCTACCTCCACACATCATTTCGATTCCATATTTCTCCTGTTTTTCACAATAAAAATTTCTAAGATTTTTTATATTAGTAATTGTACTATTCCCCTGTCCTTTAATTTCCGCTCATTTAACAAAAACCGAATAATAAGTATTCCAAACTTGTACCAGTATTTGGTAAGGAATCCGCATTTACTACTTCTACAGTTATTCCTGCGAGGAAGTCTGGGTTAGCTCTCTTCACTTCATCGACTACTTTTCCTTTTTCTACTGGACTTAACTCTGCTGACTTATCTACTTAGTTTACTGCTGATAAAATTTGTAAGAAAAATAAATTTATCTATCTATAGTTGGAATGATTATATTTACATAATGGAGAAAAGCTTTCTTTATAAATAAATTGATTCAAAACAAGATGCTAATTTTGTATTGGGTACATTAAATCAAATTGACTTAACTAGCACTCCTATGAAAGCTTCATTCTTCCCTAAAATGTGAAGCTTTCTACCTAAAAAAAATGAAATAATAACTTATCTTCTATATGTAATTCAAATTGTAGAAAATTAAATCAACAATTATCATGAAAAACGAATAAAAATGGACTACCTCTGTCCGGTTGAATACCGGAGATGGTAGCCCTAAGGTATTTTTATTAAACTCTCATTTTAGCGGATTAATCCCAATGAATTAAATCAAACTCAATATTTAGATTAGTCTAAGTTTTTCATGGTTGGGAATAATAGGACGTTACGAATTGATTGGCTATTTGTTAGTAACATGACTAAACGGTCAATTCCGATACCTACCCCACCCGTTGGAGATAAACCATATTCCAACGCTTGGATGAAGTCTTCATCATGAGGATGTGCTTCGTCATTCCCAGCAGATTTTTCTTCTACTTGTTTCATGAAACGTTCACGTTG
This sequence comes from Granulicatella sp., assembly GCF_057274575.1. Taxonomy (NCBI): domain Bacteria; kingdom Bacillati; phylum Bacillota; class Bacilli; order Lactobacillales; family Carnobacteriaceae; genus Granulicatella; species Granulicatella sp. Next base: position 91,686 of record NZ_DBHISP010000004.1, read on the forward strand.
ATCGATTGGATCTGTTAACTCCGTGAAGCCATTTCCGTACTCTTTTGTACAGATGAAACATTCGAAACGATCTGTAAAGCGTGGGTCTTCATCGTTTTTACGGGCTAATGGAGATACTTCCACTGGATGTCCGTAGATGAAGGTTGGTTGGATTAATGTTTCTTCAACGAATGTTTCGAAGAATTCGTTCACGACATGTCCAAATGTCATTGAATCTTCTACTTTCACACCTTTTTCTTTAGCGATGGCACGTGCTTCTTCGTCTGTCATCTGTGGCCAGAAGTCAACGCCTGTTACTTCTTTAATCGCATCAACCATATGAATTCTCTTCCATGGAGCTTTTAATTCCACTTCATGTTCGCCATAAGGTACTAATGTTGTTCCTAATACTTTCTTGGCAACGTCTGAAATGATTCCTTCTGTTAAATCCATAACATCTTTGTAGTCTGTATAAGCCGTATAGATTTCGATTGAAGTAAACTCAGGGTTGTGAGTGGTATCGATTCCTTCGTTACGGAATACACGTCCAATTTCGTATACACGTTCCATACCACCAACGACCAAACGTTTTAAGTGTAATTCAGTAGCAATACGCATGTATAATTCCATGTCTAAGGCATTGTGGTGTGTGATAAATGGACGAGCATTTGCCCCACCTGCTAATGTGTGTAGTACTGGAGTTTCAACTTCCAAGTAATCACGGTCGTCTAAGTAACGACGGATTTCACGGATGATTTTACTACGGGTTACAAAACGGTCGAAGCTGTCACGGTTACTAATTAAGTCTAAGTAACGTTGACGGTATTGTTGTTCTACGTTTGTTAATCCGTGATATTTATCAGGAAGTGGACGAAGCGCTTTTGTTAAATGAACGAATTGTTCAGCTTTAACAGATAACTCACCAGTGTTTGTGACCATAACAGTCCCAACAACACCAACGATGTCTCCTAAGTCTGCTTTTGTGAAGACTTCGTACGCATCATCTCCAACAGCATCTTTACGTACGTAAATTTGGATTTGGCCTTTGCCGTCTTGAATGTGGGCAAAACCTGCTTTCCCTTTTCCGCGTTTTGTCATCATACGTCCAGCAATTTGAACCGTTACAGGCTCTTGTTCACTAAGAGATTCTTTTGTAGCTCCTTCAAATTGGTTGTGGATTTCTTCAGTTGTATTTTTTTGTTTGAAGCCAGTACCGAAAGGATCGATTCCTTTTTCGCGTAACTGACTCATTTTTTCACGACGAACTTGTAATTGGTCATTTAATGTTTCTTGTGTTTCTACTTCGAAAGACACGTTTGTTCCTCCTTTGAACGGTGCTTGTTCTTCATAACTCTTCTTATTGTACCAAAAGAAGAGGCTTTATTGAAAGTATTTCAAGGCTTTTTGCTTAAATTTCTGCCAAGCGTTGTTTTTGACGTTCTTCACGTTCTAAATGTTCCACCACGAATTGGTCTAATAAGGCTTCCACTGTTTGTAAATTCTCAGCTTCGTTAATGGCTACTTTTGTTTTCGAGGCACGTGGCACTCCTTTTAAGTAGTAGCCTGCAAGCTTGCGGAATTCTTTCGTTGCGACCGCTTCGCCTTTAAGGTTCGCAAGTCTTTGTAAGTGTAATTTCGCAATTTCAATTTTCTCTGGAACGGTATTTTCTGGAAGCAATTCGCCTGTTTCTAAATAATGAACGGTTTGGCGAATCATCCAAGGATTCGCTAAGGCGGCGCGTCCAATCATCACGCCATCCACGCCTGCGATATCAATCATGCGTTTGGCGTCTTCCGGGCTACGAACATCCCCATTCCCGATTAAAGGAATGCTCGTTAAGTTCTTCTTCACTTCTCCTAGGATTTCCCAGTCAGCTTTCCCGTCATACATTTGCACTCGTGTACGACCATGCATCGCCACGGCACTGGCACCCGCACGTTCTGCAGCGAGGGCATTCTCCACCGCAAATAAATGCTCGTGGTCCCATCCTGTACGCATCTTCACAGTCACAGGTTTGTCCACTGCGTCTACGACCGCTGCTACCATTTCGTATACCTTATTTGGGTCTAACAGCCATTTTGCGCCTGCTTCTGCCTTAATGACTTTGTTGACAGGGCATCCCATGTTGATATCGATAATCGCCGCCTCTGTATTTTCAGCTACGTATTTCGCCGCTTCAACTAAAGTATCTTTATTTCCGCCCATGATTTGAACGCTGAGTGGATACTCGTTTGGTTCGATATGAAGCATGCTTAATGTTTTCTCATTACGAAATTGAATCCCTTTATCGCTGATCATTTCGCAAACCACTAAACCGGCACCAAATTCTTTTACAGTAACACGGAAAGCAGAGTTTGAAATCCCAGCCATTGGGGCCACAACTACGCTATTGTCAATTTGAATATCTCCAATTTTGAAACTCATCCTAATCTCCTTTTTCAATCTTTCGAATCGTCTAAATCAATCGAAAAGCACGAGCTGCATCACCAATAGTGAGTGCGACTCGTGCGCTTCGTTCACTTATTTCTTGCCGGATTATTGTACCATAACCCGCGCTATCTTGCATTTCTTTCCGCTTATTGAAAAAAATTCCTAAAGACTATCGTAACTTTACATATTTTAAGCATTATGATATTTTTTTGAAACATTTCGCATTCAATTCAAGATTTCTTTTACGAATAACCTATTCAATCACCCTTGAATATAATAGGAATTGATACGTAAGCCATCCCACCATAACTATCAGTTGCAACCAAGTATTTCTAAATGATTTTTCTTCATAAGAAATATAAAAGAAATATAGACAACTAAATACCACCATAAGTATGAGTAACGGTATTAATAATAAAAATACAGCAAATCCCATTCCCATCCCATTTATGTAAGGAGAAGATAGTAGAAGCCATTGAGGAAGCAGGCCAAGCCACATCAGTATTGTGGCTGTTTTTTTAAATTTTTCTAATTCCATTTTACTCTCCTCTCTTTATTTAATCGGAATTGTATTTGAAGGCAAAAGAATAATCCCCGAAATATTCAAAATAACAAAAGTAATCCACAGGAGAATAAATAACATTATCCAGCCCGTGCTTTTCAATGATTTTTCGGCAACTGAAATTCTTAAAAATTGTAAGAAACTAGTCCCTACTAAAATCAACCCGATAGGGAACAGGATGAACACGATGAACGCCGCACCATATCCTCCACCATACTCATAATGAGGTAATAAAACCATAATATAAGTAAGCACTTGAGGTGCCATTCCTATAAGAAATCGTCTCCAAGCATTCCTTATCTTCTTTTCAATATCCACTTTACAGAACCTCCTACAGAAAAATTGGCCCATTTAACTTTTTGGATATCATTTTACCATCATATTTCTATTGATGCCATAAAAAAGAAGAGCCAATACCTTAAGTCTCAGCTCTTCTTTTTTATTAATCTAAAATTGTAAATTTCTCAATAAACAACGGACTCACTGAACGGTTTTCGTGAATACGACGAATCGCTTCCGCCATCAATTGGTCCACACTAATTTGAACAATTTTGCCACCTGTTTTTTCTGCAGGAACTTCGATTGAGTCTGTTACAACGACCTCTTTAATCACTGAGTTGTTGATACGTTCTAGAGCTGGGCCAGATAATACTGCGTGTGTACAGCAAGCATATACTTCTTCCGCACCTGCATCTTTGATGGCTTGTGCTGCAAGAGTAATGGTTCCAGCTGTATCAATCATGTCGTCGATTAATACGGCAACTTTGCCTTTGACTTCACCGATGATGTTCATGACTTCTGCCACGTTTGCTTTTGGACGACGTTTATCCACAATCGCGATAGGTGCATGTAAGAACTCAGCCATTTTACGAGCACGAGTTACCCCACCGTGGTCAGGAGATACTACTACGATATCTTTATCTTTGAAGTTGTTTTCTAAGAAGTGGTTCGCAAGAAGTGGAGCTCCTAATAAGTGGTCCACTGGAATGTCGAAGAACCCTTGAATTTGAGCAGCATGTAAATCAAGTGTTAACACACGATCTGCTCCCGCTTGAGTAATCATGTTTGCGACTAATTTTGCGGTAATTGGTTCACGAGATTGTGCTTTACGGTCTTGACGAGCATATCCATAGTAAGGAATTACAATATTAATTGTTTTTGCACTTGCACGGCGCAAAGCATCTACCATAATTAATAATTCCATTAAGTTATCATTTACTGGATAAGAAGTTGATTGAACGATGTAAACATGGCATCCACGAACACTTTCATCAATGTTGATTTTAATTTCTCCATCACTGAATTGTGTCACAGACACTTTACCAAGTTCTAAACCTACTTCTTCAGCGATTTTTTCTGCTAAAGGACGATTTGAGCTTAAAGCGAATATTTTTAAATTAGGATCGGAATAATGTTCCACAATGATAACCCCCGAAGTTTATTTTATAGTTCTATAATACAGTTTTTTGCCTAATATTTGAATAATTTTGATAAACTTTTTCGAAAAAATTTTAATCTTTTTTTCCTGATGGTAATTTTGAAGCGTAATCCTCTTTGTTCACTTGACGACTACGTGCAATGGCTAATGCTCCATCTGGAATATCTTGGGTAATCGTTGAACCTGCAGCTATAAACACATCATCTCCAACCGTAACAGGAGCTACGATATTCGCATTGCATCCAATGAATACATGGTCTCCAATCGTTGCACGGTGTTTATTTTTTCCATCGTAGTTTACAAACACTGTCCCACAACCGACATTGATATCTTTTCCAAGATCTGCATCTCCAATATAGGTTAAGTGACCTACCTTCGTTTCGGAACCTAGTGTAGAATTCTTCACTTCCACAAAGTTCCCTACATGAACACGTTCGCCTAATACAGAATTTGGACGTAAGTGTGCAAATGGACCTGCATTGCTATCCAGTTTCATATGAGATTCTTCGATGTTCGCTGCTACAAGACGAACCCCTTCTTCTAACACGCTATCACGAACGACGCTGTGTGCTCCGATGAAGCAGTTTGAGCCGATCGCAGTTTTGCCTTTTAAGACAACGCCTGGTTCAATCACAGTATCCGCACCGATTTGAACGGTTGATTCGATATAAGTGGCTTCAGGGTCAATTAAAGTAACCCCGTTACGCATATGTTCTTCGTTGATACGAAGTCGCATGTATTTCTCTGCTTTTGAAAGAGCCACGCGGTCATTTACACCCATTCCTTCATCGAAATCTTTCATCGGATACGCAGAAACGACTTCACCGCGTTTCTTCAAGATTTCTAATACATCTGGTAAGTAGTATTCGCCTTGAGCGTTGTCGTTACCAACTTCACGTAAAGCACTGAAAAGAGCTACATTATCGAAGCAGTAAGTCCCTGTATTGATTTCTTTGACTTGTTGTTCTTCAGTAGAAGCATCTTTTTGCTCTACGTTTTTAAGAACAGAACCGTTCTCGTCACGAATCACACGACCGTATCCTGTTGGATCCTCTGCAATTGCTGTCAGAATCGTTGCTTTTGCCCCAGTTCGTTCATGTTCTTCCATTAATGCTGTAAGAGTTCCGCTTGTTAATAATGGTGTATCTCCACAGATGACAATCGTTGTTCCTTCTTTTCCTTTTAAAAGAGATTCCGCTTGTAAAACAGCATGTCCTGTTCCTAATTGCTCTTCTTGAACCGCGTAAGAAACACGCTTCCCAAGATGATTTTGTACCATTTCAGCACCATGTCCAACAATGGCAACAATTTCTGTCGCTCCTGTTTTCTCCACTTGGTCGACAACATGCTCTACCATTGGTTTCCCGCAAACTGGATGCATGACTTTGTAAAGGGAAGATTTCATACGAGTTCCTTTACCCGCTGCTAAAATTATTCCGAATTTTTGTTTCATAATAAGCTCCTTGCTCTTTAATTTCTACCTTTTAATAGTATAGTACTATCCTGTTTTTTTCAAGAAATCACTGAAAGATGGCCTTTTATAGAATTGTGTCCAAACGTAAAGTATACTATTGAATATAATTTTCTTTGTATACAGATACTTTTTATAGAATTCAGCGGATTATGAGCGAAATGTGAGCGAAAAAATCACTTTTTCCTATTGATTTATTATATACACAGAACTATACTACTGTATATACAGTAAACACAAAGGAGTTTTATTCTGATGAAAAATGTTCGTTTTATGACACTTACCGCACTATTAACCGCGATTGCTATTTTTATTCCTATCGCGATGCCACTAAAATTGGTGATTCCACCAGCTTCGTATACCCTCGGAAGCCATGTTGCTATTTTTATTGCAATGTTTATTAACCCTTGGATGGCCATCTTCGTCGTTCTTGGTTCCTCATACGGGTTCTTTATCTCTGGTGCCTATCCGCTCGTGATTGTCTTCCGTGCATTGTCGCATATTCTCTTTGCGACACTTGGGGCCTTTTTCTTACAAAAGCATCCAAAGACGCTTGAAAATCGCAAAGCATCATGGATTTTCAACTTCGTCCTTGCGCTTATTCACGCAGTCGGCGAAGTATTAGCTTGCGTACTTTTTTACTCGGTTTCAGGGATAGACCTTCAAAGCATGTTTTACGTCCTCTTCGTCCTAGTCGGATTTGGTACAGTGATTCACAGTATGGTAGACTATGAATTAGCACTAGTGGTGTATAAAGTTTTACAAAAAAGACGTTAAAAGAGGTCTACTATGCCAAAAGAAAGAAAGTCTGAGTTATTAAAACTCTTGAAAGAAACTCCTAAACCACTTAATGGGCAAAGCTTAGCGGAACATTTCCATGTTACCCGGCAAATCATCGTCCAAGACATCGCGCTTCTTCGCGCTGATGGAGCCACTATTCTCTCGACGAACCGCGGATATGTCTACAAGGAACAAGAGAGCTCACCTTACGTTCATCGTCTCTTCAAGGTCAAACACGGTACTGAGGCTATCGAGAGTGAACTTCTGGCAATTGTCGACAATGGAGGACGCGTCCAAAATATTCAAATCGACCATCCAGTCTACGGGGAAATTCAAACGCTCGTGAAACTCACGTGCCGGCGCGATGTCCAACACTTCTTGGAGCAAATCCATCAAGAAGACTATCGCCCTCTTTCCTCTTTAACAGATGGTGTGCATTATCATCTGGTAGAAGCAGAAAACCAACAAGACCTTGACTATATCGAAGAGGCTCTAGACAAATTAGGGTATTTAGTGAAGGAAGATTAAAAAATGGCCCACCACTTAGATTAAGCGGTGGGTCTTTCTTATTCCCTAGAGCTATGACGTTTTCCTTGGCTTTTCGCTTGAGCCTCCGTCATCTCTACAACGTTATCCCAGTTTGTATTCGATGGCATATTGCCTTTTATATACCAATACACATCCGATTTTCCTTTTTTAGCTACATAAACTGTACGCTGTTCTTCTTGATTCACAGTCGCTTCAGTTGTAGCCTCTGTCTGCGCAACTGTTGTTTCGAGTTTCTTCTTAGCAAATAATGGTTCCGCATTCCCTGTTGCATAGTCAATTTTTGCATTTGGAGATATATTCTCTAGAATCACATGAGTTACACCCTCTTCATCCATTTTCTCTTGTTTTGTTCCAAAAGAAATCTTTAGGAGTGTTCCATCACTTTTTATTCCAGCATACTGCAACTCAACTTTTCGAGGAATCAGTTCATCCCCTTCGTAAATTGGCGTTACTTTATAATCCAACCAATCATTCGGATGAGCATTAATCCAATCTGCAAGATTATTCTCATAGAACAACATTGCAGTTTGATTTGAGGAATCCTTGTCCGACAAGCTCCCCGTATTTAATAAGGCTGTCATCGGCGTTAAATTCCGTAACTCATTATCAAGACCGCTAAATTGATACCCTACTAAGTGACCACGATTCATGAGCCATGCTTCTTTCCCACTTCCTGATTCATCAATCGGCATCTTATAATTATGCCAACCAACTGGATCCACACTGATTTTTGGTTCTCTCTTAGCTTTTGGCTTATCTTTAATATTCAGTTGAATATGTGCAGATATAGAACGCTCCAGCTTATCCAGTTCTCCCAACACCAATTGCTTCTCCTTCTTAAAAGGCAGCAACGAATCTGGTAATTTAGATGGTGCTACTGTCGTGACGTTCACTTGCATCTCTGTCGTTGACTTCGCCTCTTCTTTATTTCCTCCACATGCTGCTAAAGAAACACAAGCTAAAACCAATAACCCTATTTTCCAATTCGAATGAATCTTCACCCTAATCCCCCCTAATATACTTTATAAAAACTCCCTAATTAATTTTAGTATAAATCTCCCTCAACTTGAATACAATAGTCTTTCTGACTCATTTTTTTGGGTGCCTACGATATTCCTTTTTCTTCTTTTAATTTTATTTTACGCCCCTTAACCACTCTTTTGCCCATTCAAGAACCGCTAATTCACGGTTTGCAAGAAGGACTCCCCATGGTTTAGAAGCACACTTTTGATACTCAGAAACGGCCTCTTCATAAGTCATTCTTAATGTTGACAATTGGAATTCCTTTTGTTCTACTGGAGTCATCTCGGGTTCCCCGAAAGACTTAATCTGACAAAGATAGTAATGATTTAAATTATGACGGTGAATCTGATTATAGTAGTCGCTAACTTGACCTATTTTACAAAGGACATCTACCTTAACACCTAGTTCTTCCTTTAATTCTCGGTGGATGGCTTCTTCAGTTGACTCCCCTTCTTCTACGCCTCCTCCAGCTGTTTCAATAAAAACGCCAGTCCCGAAGATATCATCGCGGTGTACCCGCACGAAGTAAAAATATCCCTTTTCATCTATCACAATGGCTCGCACAATTTGTCGATCATGCGTAATCGTTGTCTTCTCCCACTGCGTATCTTCTAATATCAATGCTAATTCCTTCACTACCAAACTCTCTTTCTACAGTATTCCTCTACGTAAATATCATTAATAACACAAATAGGACAAGCAATCCAATACCTAGGATTAACTCAACTTGCCCAACTCGAATCGCATCTGTATCTTTTTGGCTCCCCGCCCTCTTCCGTGCTTCGAAATCATTGATGAGCCCATACTGCTTTTTGAACACGATGAGATATCCAAAAACCGTAAAGGTTATCCCGAGAACAAATAGGATAATTTTTAACATAAGCATAAGTCTCACCTCATTATTAATCGTAATTCTATTATACCATCTATTGAAATAAGCTGTTATCTTATGACATCTCTAATGTTTAGGGCTAACTTTTATCAAAGCTGACAAACTACTGACTGAACTTTTAAAAAATCTTAAAAAATGATACACTAATGCTATAAATTCATATTTTAGGAGTGTAACGATGAAAAACAAAATTTTATTAGGCTCTGTTACTGTTCTTTCTGCACTTGTGTTTGCGGCATGCGGTAACTCTACTAAAGAAACAAAAGAAACGACGACCGTACAAACAACGGAAGCCGTTAAAGAAACAACTACACAAGCAACGACAACAACGGGAGCTTCTTCAGAAGAAAAAGAAATCTCACTTAATGACACTCAACGTGTTGGCCGAGACGATACTGGATACGTCAATGTGCCTAAAGATTGGGTCAACTTTAAAGATGTGAATGGGGGACCACAATTCCAGTACTCAGCACTCGATGGATACAATATTATTACATTAAATGGATTCACTCAAGATCAAGCAACACCTGGTGAAGGAGAAACTTGGGGAGCAGAAATGATTGCCATTCGACTAGCTGCTCAATGGGAAAAGCACCCAAACGTCCAAAAAATTCACGGTTCGAGAACAAAAGTATCCGGAATGGATGCTTTCCTCTTACAACTCTTAATGAAAGACGGAAAATACTACTTTACTTGGATTTTCGAAAAAGGGGATAAAGTCTATACCGCTTCTTTTGAAGGTGATAAAAAGACGATTATAACCATGATTGCGCTTATCGAAGAGACTTGGGGTCTAGACCCTAAGAATCCTGGAAAATAATGACAAACATACTAAAAGAGACTAATCGCATGATTAGTCTCTTTCTTTATTGTTATACTTTTGTAATCCACTCTTCGCGTAAAATTCCATACTTCACACTGTCATAATACTGTCCTTGATAGTAACGAACTTTACGGATTTGACCTTCTTTTAGGAACCCTAATTTCTCAGCAACAGCCATCATCGCACTGTTCCCGCTCCAAGTCGTCATCCCAATGTGTTCGAGGGCGCTTATTTCATTAAAAATAGCATCTACCCACATTTTCAATGCTATTGTCGCAATCCCTTGCCCCCACAACTGCTCATCGTAAATCACAATCCCGATTTCTAGCCATCGCGTGGCTTCATCCACCCATGATTTTGAAACCATCCCCACAGGCTGGTCTCCAGCGACAATACACCAGCAATCTTCACCCATTAAGAAGGCTGCAACAGGACTTTCTTCAAAACTTTTATTATCTTGAAACGGACGATAATCATTAAAGTACGGTGCGTTCCATTTCGTCCACTCTGGCTTCTCCGTTGAAAAACCAATCTTCCAAATCGTTTGCAGGTAGCTTTTGCTAAAAGGCAACAATTGCACCTTGTTCGTTTGCACTAAGCTTGCCACTGATTCATGCCCCCTTCAACATTCGTCACGTCAAATCCTTTTCCTTCCAAAAATTGACAAGCTGTTGCTGAACGCATGCCCCCTTGGCAGATGACGTAGTATTTTTGCTCTGGATTTAATGTTGTATACTCTTTTTCCAACGTACTTAAAGGATAGTTCTTTGCCGTTGGAATATGTCCGTCTTGAAATTCTCCCTTTTCTCGTACATCTAAGACCGTAATTTCACTTGTTTGATATAATTCTTTAAACTCTTTTACAGCGATTTTTTTCATATTTTCTCATTCACCCTCTTTTTATTGGACTTGCGACAATACTAGTTTCGACTCCATTGATAAGCGATTCTAGCGGATCCATCGTCCACATAAATCATACCACATTCTACAAATCCATTTCGTTCAATTTGCTTTTGCATAACTCTATTATCAAAATGCGTATCAATACGAATATTGTTGGAGTATCTTTTACAATAATCTACAGCTCTTGTTACAACCCCTTTCACACGTCGATCACTAGCAATACGATGAATCACAACATAGGGTTCCTTATTCAACCATGCACCCTTTTCTATTTTTTGATAAGTGGGGTCCGGACCGTTCATCATTACGAATACACCATGAATTTCTTTAGTTTCTTCTTCAATCACATAGGAAATTCCAGCTAGAATATCCTCTCGAATTAATTCTGGTGAAGGATAGAGAGTCCCCCACTGATTTGGATTTCCAGATTCTATCATAAATAATTGTGCATTTTTATAAATCTCCATAATACGATCAAAGTCTATATCCATTGCTTTTCTTATATTCATCTCACCCTCCAAACAACTATCAAACAATGATTCTATATTTAATATTATTTTTATTGATAAAAGATTTTCGTAATGATTTTCTGCGGTTCTTCGCGTTCCTTTTTAACAATTTTCCTCTTCTCGTTTTGAAACTGCATAAAGCTCTCGCTATGTCTTTGAATTCCTTAACAATTAGACGATGATTATACACTCTTTAAAATTTATAATAGCACACTTAACATAAAAAAGACCTATTCTGTTCTTCAAACAGAATAGGTCTAATACTTATTTAGCCGTTAAATTAAATTGTTGTTCTTCTTTATCAAAGCTTAATACGTAATCTTTACCTGGCTCAATCGTTAAATCAATCTCAGATGGGCCCCATGTTGTCGTAACTGTCTTGTACATCACTCCTGGTCTTGTATAAGAATAAGTTACTCGTAAAACGATATCTCCAGGAACTGCGCAAACGATATATTTTCCTTTTTCCGCAAAAATGGCTGCTTCCCCTCTAACCACTTCAGCAAGTAGTTCTTTTTGAGTAATTAAGTTACTTCCTGCAGAAAGTTCGATTTTTACCGCAGTAGGATGCTCTTTTAACCATTTTTCTAAAGCGTTTTTATTCAATTTCATTGATACAATTGAAAATATTGCTGCTAATACGAACATTCCAATTAATATATATTTATAATTGCCTAAGGCATCTAATGCTTGCATAAAGTTTTCCATAATAATCTCCTTTTTTACTGATTTTTTCCTCTTTCAAATAGAGCTTACTTACTACCCTCCGCTTCTTCAATCAGTTTCTAGTATTTTCTATCACTTAATCAAGGGAATTCAAAGCTCTCAGAAATTACTTTTTCAGTCTGAATATCTAGAAAAAAAGAATTTGATTGCTTTGGGTTCCAATAATTGTCTATCACTATTAATTAGTGCAAAACATCATAAATAAAATTCTCTTCTAAATTCATCCCGAAAAATTTTATCCCTTTAAAAATTAAGTACAAATACCAAAAATATTATAATATATAAACAAAAGTTGTACCACTATAATCCTTTGTTTATGCCTTTTTCAAAAAATTCTACAATAACTATTCATTTACTCATTTGAAGAAGAATCTATTTATAAATGGAACTGATAAATTTTAACTTTCCTCTTTCCTTCTTGATACATTTCATTTGTTGTTGGAATATCAGCAATTTCAATCAGTTTACCACCTAAAATTTCGCAAGTACGATATGACGCTATATTATGTGGTTGACAACTAATATAGAGAAACTCTAGTGAATGTTTTCTAGCCAACTGAAACAATAACCGACATGCTTTTGCAGCGTATTGATGTCCTCTATAATTTTTATCAATGTGATAACCAATATTCCCTCCAAAATAAGTCTTTTTATTGTTCCCAATTCTTAAATCACATTTCCCGATTCTAGTACCATCCAGTAAATAAATTTCAAAATAGTATGCAGGGAGCCACCCCTTTTCTGGTTGGTGTGTTATCGTATTGACTAGTTGAAGGTAGATTTCCTCGTCGTGTAGTTGTTCCGTCCTATAAAACATATTTTCCCCACCTATTTGAACTTTTAATTCATTCTTATCTCTGTGCTAAATACCGCTGTATCTCCTTTGAGTCTAATCTTCGAACTTCCGTATTTGGAAATTCCTTATACTTCTGCATTTGAAAACTTGGTTTCATCGTTTCACAGCTTTTATCTTTATTCTTTTTTAAATACTCCTTTAAATCTTCTTCCTTAGCAAATATTTTATAGGAAATTCTTCCATTCTTTCCCTTGATTTCATAGATTCCGCAAGTCTGTTTCATTGTATAATCAGCGGTTCTGAGGTATAAGGTCGCAATTTCTAACGACTTAAATGGGAAATTCCATCTTTGCAAAGATCCTTTTTTGTCGCATTCAATACAAATACAACGTCCACATATCCCACAAATATACTGCTTATGATGTTCTAAACAATCTAAAGGATGTAAAAGTGGCGTAACTCTACTACTCGTTACATAGCATTCTTCACACATCTTTTTTCACTTCCTTTTTAGGTGTTTCCTTCTTTAGAAATATCTGAGCTAATGCGATTTGCCGTTCTCTTTCCGCTCTAACTCGGTCTAAGTCTTTTGGATACTTCAATTGGATGACTTTGATTACATCATCAGAAGAAACAATGGTATGTCCTCTCATTGGTGTGTTATCGTATTGACTAGTTGAAGGTAGATTACCTCTTTTCTCCTTCAACTTTCTAATATTAAAAATATTTTTAATCCTTCTCTATCCTTCTAAACTCACAGTCCAGAAGGTGATCATTTACCATCCCTACCGATTGCATAAATGCATAAATAATAGTAGAGCCAATAAATTTAAAGCCTCTTTTCTTCAAATCTTTACTGATTTTGTCCGAAAGATCCGTTTTTTCTGGTACTTCTGTGATGGATTTCCAAGAATTAATGATTGGGGTATGATTAACGAATCCCCATAAATAGTCGCTAAATGACCCAAACTCTTCACATATCTTAAAGTAAGCTTTGGCGTTGTTCGCAACAGATTTTACTTTCAATCGATTTCGGATGATTTCTTTATTTTGAAGGAGTTCAGCTTCCTTCTCTTCATCATAGTTCACCACAATGTCTGGATCAAAGTTATCAAAAGCTTTACACAGTCCTTCCATTTTTTGAAGGATCGTAGACCAGCTGAGTCCCGCTTGCATCCCTTCTAAACAAAGCATCTTAAATAATTCCTTATCGTCAAAGATAGGGATTCCCCACTTTTCATCGTGATATTTTTGTTCAAGTAGACTATGGTTAGCCCAATCACATCTTTTTGTTTCCATATTTACTCCTTTTCCATAAGAGTTTTGCTCCTCAGGTACGGATTCATCGATACAGTAGCGATAGCATCATTATTCATCTCATACCTAATTTTGTTAGAATTCACCTCATTATGGCATTTCTATTCCCATTTGTCAGTAAATACATTTTGGAAGACTCCGTCATTGTTTTAGAAAAATGAAAGCAGACTCCCCTTCCACATTCGAGTCTGCTTCATTACTCTCACTTCTAAAATTTTATTATTCATATATAAAACGAATCACTTGGTCGCCCACATCCACTTGAGCTTCAATCCCAAAAGGAATGATACAACGAGGCGTCGCATGCCCAACATTAATATTGTAAACAATGGATAGCTGCTTCTCCCCTAATTCTTCCAGGAGAATCTCTTTATACTGTTCATAATAGGTTTCATTTTGTGGTTTTCCAACAAGCACACCCGATACCACATCAAAAAGTTCGTAGCGTTCTAGCGTTTGAATCATCTTTTGGAAGCATTCAGGAGTCGGTTGTTCTTCACTCGTCTCCAGTAGAAGAATTTTTCCTTTCCATTCTTCTAAAGTAGGAAATAGTTGATACTGTTGTACGAGGCGAACCGTATCCTCATATCTTGAATTTTCGAGACATTCCGACATAGATTCCAAACACCCTCCTAGGATTTGTCCTGTAAACTGAGCAGGCCCTGAAAGCAACTCAAACCCTTGATTTGGAAAACTTGGCATCGAAACCCCTAGTCCTTTTTCACTAAAGTCTTCTCTTTCTTGAACCCAGATGTCGCTCGGTCGGATTTCTTTAATTCTTCCTGTTGTCAGTAATTCCTCAAAATACGATTTTGTATATGGAAGCATTTCCTTCGAAAGTTCACACACATCTGGCAAAAACGCTTGCCCATAGAAACTGCGAATGCCCAACTCATGCAACATCAAATGATTGATAGTCGTATCTGAAAAACCTAGAAAAATCTTTTGCTTGGCAACCTTTTTAAGCGCGTCTTGTTCAAATAAATAAGGCAGCAATCTGTACGTATCATCTCCACCAATGGCACATAAAATCAACTCTATCGAATCATCCTGAAAAGCGGTTAGTAAGTCTTGCGCTCTACATTCGGGATGTTGCTTTATAAATTCTAGCCCTTTTAATGCATGAGGTAAAAATACAACTTCTATCCCATATTCTTCTAATCGTTTCTTCCCAAGATTGAGCTCATGTTGAATGAAACTCTCCCCTAAAATTCCGCTAGACAAACTGACGATACCAATCTTCTTTACTTTCATAGCACTCACCTCTGTTTCCTATTTCCTGTTGTAATCTTCCGCTTCATTCCCCTAAATATTTAATATAGATTTGACACGGATTCCATTCATCCCACAATGTCGGGAAGCATTCTAACTCCTTATACCCCATCGCCTTATAAAAAAGATTCGTGCGATCATACTGTTCGTAATGCCCCATTTTCACAGTCTTCACTTGGGAATAAGTGTACCCTAAACTCCGTGCTAGTTGCTCATACGCCTCATTTAATTTTTGGCCGATTCCTTTGCGGTGAAATTCCTTTTTGACTCCCATCACAAAAATATCTGCACAATCCTCACTCGTAGCATTCAACACAACATATCCTGCGAGTTTAACCTCTACAAAACAAGCAAGAAACGGTTTGTCCATCGCATCATCGACATATTCCTGCGTGCTTTCTGGCATTCCAAACCATTCTGGAAGATCATATAAAACTTCTTTTGAAATCGATTCTTTTTCCTTTTTATCTATAATTTCTCTAATACTCATGTTCATCTTTAGTATCCTACTTTCTTTAAAAAGTCTTGCGCTAATGCGATTTGTCGTTCTCTTTCCCATTGATATAAATATTTTGTTCCCACTCATTCCAAGAATACTCTTCCGGCTTCATTTATTTCGCCTCAAATCTCTTTAAACTGTACCGTTATTATACCAAATAACAGAGGAAGATTATATTCCCATTCAACTATTTTTCCAGCACATCAAAAACACCTGTAGCACTTTAAAACTGCTACAGGTGTTATCGTTACTTTATGGATTTAGAGGAATGCCTGCTAATCGTCCACCACTTGGCAACCTCCTCCCGCCATCATTTCTTTTTCTTGGGTTTGGGAGCCGGCAGTTCATCATAGATAGAATTAAACAACTCCGTTAAGAACTCCTTATCTTCTACATTTTCCACCAAAAGCATTTCTTTTGCCCCATCATATGGACGTTCCAATGAGGCGTCCGGCATGCTTTCTCTTGCAGATGTCACATTTTTGATTAGGAATCGATCATCATAAATACCACCGACAATCTTTTCCCGGTAATACAAAATATATTCCCCCATCATCGCTCGGTAGCGGATATCCTCTAATCCTGATAATTGTTCTAAAATATAGGCTAAATATTCCTTGCTAGAAGCCATCTTTTCACCTTCTCCCGTTACTTCCAGATTCTATGTTCAAGACGAATAACTTATTTTTACTTCATCATTCTCTTACCAAGCATAATTAGGTTCCTCGCAAGCCGCCATTGCTTCAAGCAGCTCTTCTGGCGTCACCTTTTTTAAACTACCATAGACAGGATCTTGTTCATGTGTCATGGAGTCTAAATAATAAATCGCTGAAATATCTTTGCCATCTGGAGTCAATTCATACCCAATTCCAATCACATTATGCTCCCCATTTTTTCCAGGATAAATTTTGGAAAGGGTAAAAGTGTAATACATTGGATAGCCATCATCAATATTTTTGCGAACGCGTTCCTTGAACAAACGCATATCCTCGGAATCAGGACTCACATTCGTGACGGTCGCAAGGCGATAACCAGGCTGCCCAGCTTTGGGCTCTGGATATCCAAATAAATGCTGATTCAACACACGAATGGCATCTTTATTATGCGTTCCAAAAGGTACATAAGTTCCCATCTCCTGTGCCAGTTGTCGCTGAGAAACGAATTTTCCCTGAGTGGAAAGAATCATACTCACCGTTGTCGGCGCACAGAAATACCATTCTTCTTGAATTTGAGGAGTGACGGCTAAAATCTTCTTACGTCGCTGAGGCGTTGGGGCCACAGCCTCGGTTGTGGTTTCGTTTTGTGTTTCTTGAGTAGTGACACTCGTTGTTTTTTCTTGCGTAATTACCGACATAGCAGTCGTTGTTTCACTCGTTTGCGACTGCTCTGTCACTTGCTTTGTAGTTGAGGTTTCTATAGAAGTATCTAAGGTCGTTGTCTTGTTTTGTTCACTAGGAGACTTGCAAGACGACAATAGCAACACATTCATACATAGTAGCAAAATAAGACCCTTTTTCATCCTAATTCCTCCATTCTCTCTTCTTAAGTATGACAACTATATCCCTTTGCTTTGGTCCAACATTCTCTCCTCTAAATCTTATGTCTAAAGGTTCGACGATTTTATACATGCCATTGTTCTTTAGGATGATTTCTCCATGCTTCTTTTCCGTATAGAAACTGCACTGTCATTTGAATGCGGTTCCATTATTCTTACTTATAATCTATCCTATTCTCTTGAAAAATACAACCAAACTTCTGTGAAGATTAGGAGTTTTCGCATGAAAATTTTCACCTACATCTATGTACTTGAGTAAGCTCTATTGTGAAATCCGACCAAACAAAAAATGAGCACCCGAAGATGCCCGTTCAAATCTAGAATAAATCAATAATTAACTTGAAGTTTAGGATAATTAGAATAACCGCTACCGCGTATCCAAGGAAAGTATTCCATTTGGTGTTGGTAAATTCTCCCATGATTGGAATGCCAAACAAGAGGTTCAAGGCGATGGCCGATCCAAGCACTTCCGCTAAGTCTGTTGCCATCAGCGCTAATTCGACGATGACTCATAAAATATGACGAAGCCATTTGATGCGTGATGCGCTGTTGCTTGCGCTAAATCCATACGTGTAACAATCCCAAGTTTCCCTGCCGTTTGTTGCAACTGCATTGCGATTAATGACGAAATAAGGATTACGAAGAGCAATGTGTATTTGTACGAAGCCCCTCCGACCACGCTGATAATCCAGTTACCTGGGTCCATGTATCCTACTGCTACGAGCGCTCCTGGTCCTAAGAAAGCTTTTAAGTTCTGCCAGAAATGATTATTATTTGGCGTCTCAATCGATTGGTTTACTTCTGAAAGTGATACTTTTTTATGAGTAGACATCATTTTCTCCCCTTTCTGTTGTAAATGATTTTCATTATATGTAAATCCTCTGAAAACAAGTCGTGTTTAATAAAAAACAGTACCTATTATAGCACTCATCGCGCAATGTGAGATGTTACAGTTCATCAAACTGCTGTCTTTCCTCCTAGCAAATAAACTGAAATCAGAAAACAAAAAATGGAAATAAACTCTAAAAGCTTACTTCCATTTTAAGACATTTATATTATTTGCACCGTGCTCTGCTTAAAACGATTGTCGTCTGACAAGAGTTGTAGAAACCTCTACAGATTTTCTTTTATCTCCATTGATAATCGCAAGAACTCCATCAATCATTTCTTTTGCTAACTGACTATAATCTGGAGAAATGGTTGATAATGCAGGTGTATAATATTGTGCTATTGGAATGTTGTCAAACCCTACAATAGCTAATTGGTCAGGAATCGAGATTCCTTTTTCGTAACACGCACGAATAATCCCTTGGACTTTTTCATCCCCAGAGACAAATATAATATCCGGTATATTCGTACCTGTTAAATTATCCATCGCATAATGATACACAGATTCAATCGTAGCTAATCCATAAACAACTTCTAAAGCCATTTCATACTTTTTCTCTTTTACAAAAGTACGAGCACCCTTCTCACGATCTTTATTGACAAGTGACTCTCCACCCATTAGTAGCCACATGTCACGAAGCCCTTTATCAGCAACGGCTCCCATCAAATCGTACATTGCTTGGAAATCATTATTCGAAACATAAATAACACCTTCTGTCTGTGATTCCCCAAACACAATAAAAGGCATATTATTTTTCTTTAAATATTGAATTCTACTATCATCTTTACCTTCATAAAAAACAATAACTCCATCGACTAAACTTCCAGTACTTGAAATAATAGAATCCTTAATTGAATCCCCTTCACCAAAATACTCGACGATTGCATTGACTCCCATTTCTTTACAAGTTTGTAAAACCTTATCCAATAGTGTCTGGAACCAGATTAATGGGAAGGACTCCATCTTCTTGACTGAAATGAGAATATTCGTTGTTTCTTTCTTAGTCAGATTTTGTGCATACGCATTTGGAATATAAGACAGTTCATCAATTACCTTCATTACAGACTGGTAAGTTTCTGATCTAACTCCATCACCACCATTGATAACACGGGAAACAGTCTTTGGAGAGACTCCTGAAATGCGCGCAATATCATAAATAGTAGCCTTTCTCTTAAACTTTTCCATCCTTACTCCTTATAAATTTATTTTTTCGATCACTATACTAATTGTCATTATTGATGCGTTCTGTTCACTCGAAATTTTAAGAGCTCACTATTATATCCAAGCAATTCAAAATATCTGATAATCATCGCTTGAATATACGCGTAAGATATTGGAATACCACATAATTCTATCAAATATAATTCCGTGAGACAATTCATTCCTTTTAATTCTTGGTCTATTTCTTTTATGTAACTTTCTAAAATTGGTACTAGCTTTTCTTTGAAAATTACTTTATTTATTATTTGATCCATTGGAAGACGAAATGCCCATACCCATTCACAAATCTCATGAAATGTATGAATATGACATTCCTTCTCTAGGCATTCTCTATTATAATATCGAATGCTTCCATTATCAAAATTTATCTTACATACTTTCATCCAATAAAAACTCCTCTATCAAGCCTACATTAGGAAGTTGTCCTTCGTCATCTCCCTAGCAAATCCTTGTCCATCTAAAAAAGAGCAAGGAAATCCCTGCTCTTTGATCCGTATCTAACTAATCTCTTCAACATAAATGACACCTGGAAGATTAGAAAGTTCTTCCATAAGTCGAAGATGTTCAAAGCTGCCAGCTAATTCTAACGTTACAAAAGAAGCAATTTTCTTCTCTGGTACATCGAAATACTGGATTCGACTTTGGTTCACTTCACCGAATGCAGTCCTTGAGTCAGTAATTCGAATTCGATTTTCTGCACAATAGACTAATACACGATTATAGGCTTCCGTAGAATTGACTACAATATAGAGTTCAATTACTCGAGAGCGTTTTTGTAGATACATCTTTAACGGTTGGAACATGGATATCACGCCCCAAATAGAAACGGCTGCTAAAATTGCTCCCTGATAAAAGCCGACTCCAATTGCGAGTCCTATTCCTGCAGAGCCCCAAATACCAGCGGCTGTGGTTAGTCCTGTAACCTTTTTCTTTTCTGTGACAAGGATCGTCCCTGCCCCTAAGAAACCGACTCCCGAAACAACCTGCGCTCCTAATCTGGTCGGATCTCCTGTCCCAAACTTATAAGAAACAAATTCATTAGTCATCATGATTAAACATGCCGCAACACAAACGACACTATGCGTTCTAATTCCTGCTGGTTGCGATTTACTACCTCGCTCCATGCCGATAACCATTCCGGCTATCAAAGACAATGCAATTCGGATAAAAATATCTGTATTCGTTAATTCAATACCTGATGTAACCATAATTATTTTCTAGTTGTTTTGCCACGTCTTTGTGTGAAGTAAAGTACTGTTGAAGAAATAATCATCAATACAATTGTATATACAAAGACAAGTGCTTGTGCATTTGATGTTGCTGTTTCATCACCAGCTGAACGGATAGTAATACCTAAAGGTTGAGCTAATGGATGATACAAGAATACAGATAAGTCGAAGTCTGTTAATAGAGAGTTAAAGTTAAGCGCAATAACTGAAAGTACTACCGGTAAAATAAACGGAATAATAACCTTCATCATTGTATAAAACGGAGACGCCCCCATACTACGAGCTGCATCTTCCATCTCGTCATCAACGCTAAACAAAATAGCACGAACCATACGATAAGAGAATGGAATTTTTACAATAATATAGGCAATTAGTAAGATTACAAATGTTCCCACAAGAATTTGATTAAATACAAGTGGTTGTGGTTGGTTAAATGTAAATAGTAAACTGATTGCTAATAAAGTACTTGGTAATAGCCATGGTAATAACGCACCATATTCAAAGAATGAGTCAAAGCGAGCTTTATGTTTACGAACCACACGTGCAAATACAACTGCAAGAACTGTAGCAGTGATAGCTGCAAGAATAGCATATACAAAGCTGACTAAGAATGGTGAGAACGCAACACTATTACTGAAGAATTGGTGATAGTTTTCTAGAGTAAAGTTAGCTAATGACAAGTTACCTGTTTGAATCGCCACTGGATCAGTGAATGAATACAAGACAATGAAAATCAAAGGTAACATGAACACTACGAATAAAGCGTATGCCACAATATGCGCAATGATATTCCATGGTTTTGAAGTAATCTTTTGTTTTTTCAAAGGCGCTTTTGTTTTAGAAATAGAAATATAGTTTCCGCCTTTTTCAATCCTATTCATGATACTTAATAAGATTGTTGTTGCAATCCCAAGGACAATCGCAAGTAATGCAGCAAGGTCACGAGAGTTCCCCATCCCTGCAAATGTGATAATCATCGGGTTAATTGTTTGGAATTGTTTACCCCCTACAATCATTGGAGCCGCAACTGCTGATAGCCCGCTTAAGAAAATCATAATTGTTAAGGCAAATAATGTTGGCGTTAATGTTGGTAAAACAATTTTTCTGAATACGGTAAATGGTTTTGCTCCCATATTACGCGCTGCTTCAATAGTATGATAATCGACACCACGAATGGTATTTGTTAAGAACAATGTATGGTTGGCTGTACCTGAGAAGGTCATAATGAATAATACAGCACCATATCCCACAAACCAGTTTGGATCAAGGTTTGGTAGGAAGTTTTGAAGAATTCTTGTAATCATTCCATATGGGCCGTATACGAATTTATACCCCGTTGCAAGAACCACACCACCATAAATTAAAGATGTCATATATCCAAGTTTTAAGATCTTGGCACCTTTAATATCGAAGTATTCTGTGAACAACACACAAAGAAGACCTACTACGTTAACTGTAATAATTAACGAGAATGCTAGTTTAAAACTGTTCATAATACTTTGAATTGCACGTGGTGATTTAAGTACACGATTAACAGCATCTAGCGAGAATTGCCCATCTTTGACAAATACATTCACAACCAAATCAAAGTTTGGATAAATAATAAACGTTACGAGGAACCAGATTAGCCCTATACGAATGAGCCAATCTTTCCAATTTAACTTATGACGCATGTTGTACCTCCCTAATATTGCACGACATCTGAAGGTGTAATATAAAGTTCCACATTTTCCCCTACAGATTTGATTGCAAATTGACTATCAATACGTGTTACGTTTAACACTTGATGATCAGACACTTGGACAGTGTAACGAACTGTTACACCTGAAAATTCTGTATCAATAATTGTTCCTTTTAGAACAACGTCACCTTCAGTTTCACGTCTGAAACGAATTTTTTCTAAACGAATATATCCTTTTTTATCCTCTAAAGGAATGTTTGGATTGTTTTCTAAAATCTCATGAACTGTTTCTTCAGAAAGGACGTTAATATCTCCGATAAAGTCACAAACAAATTCTGTTTTAGATTGATGGTAAATTTCAGGAGGTGTTCCCACTTGTTCAATGAATCCATTGTTAAATACAGCGATTCTATCTGACAATGTTAACGCTTCTTCTTGGTCGTGAGTAACGTACAATGTTGTAATTCCTAAATCTTTTTGTAGACGTTTTAATTCTTTTCTTAAGTCTACACGTAATTTAGCATCCAAGTTAGAAAGTGGTTCATCAAGACAAAGAATCTTTGGTTCTAATACTAACGCACGAGCTAGTGCCACACGTTGTTGTTGTCCACCTGATAATTCTGATACATTACGTTTTAATTGTTGGTCAGAAATTTTAATTTTTGTTGCTATCGCTGCAACTTTTGCTTTAATCACATCTGGAGCTACTTTCTTCACTTTCAAACCAAACGCAATATTATCAAAAACCGTCATTGTTGGAAATAATGCATAAGATTGGAACACAATTCCGATTCCACGTTTTTCAGGTTCTAATTTAGTAACATCCTTACCATTTACTTCAATACGACCTGCTGATGGATCTAAGAATCCTACTAATGCACGTAAAGTTGTTGATTTTCCACATCCTGAAGGTCCTAAGAATGTAAAGAACTCCCCTTCGTTAATTTCTAAATTCAAATTGTCAATCGCAATAAAATCACCGTATTTAATTTGAATGTTATCAAATTTAATCATATTGTTTACTCCTTTGTGTTATCTTAAAAAGTCTCGCGTAGACTCTTTCTATGGCATAGAGTAGAATCCTAGCGAGACTCTTATTGATTAATTCAACATTTAATATTATTTAACGTATTCTAATTCAGCTTTTTCAACCCATTGGTCTAAGTATTTACCAACAACTTCCCAGTTAATATCTTGTGGTTTAAGTTGGTCAACAAATTTCTTAGTTGCTTCTGGTAATTCTTTTACAGCATCTTTATTCGCTGGAATAGAACCGAATTTTTGGCTGTATTCAGCTTGGATGTCTGCTTGACCGAACCAGTTGATGAATTCTTTTGCTAATGCTTGTTTCTTACTTGTGTTAAGAATCATTGTTTGTTCAGTTACGAATGGAACCCCTATTTTAGGTGACATTACTTTGAATTCAACATTTTGTTCTTTTTGTCCGACTAACGCTCCAGAACCCCAAATCATACCGTATTGGATTGGGCTTTCTTTATCTAACACTTTAACAACTGTGCTTTCACCTTTTTGAAGAGTATAGGCATTTGCAAAGTATTCTTTTGCAACTTCCCATCCTTTTTCTGATACGCCTAAATCTCCTTTTTCATCAAGGTAACGAACTAAGATACTTGCGTAAATCGCACGTCCTGTTCCTCCAGTTAATCCATAGATAGAATATTGACCTTTATATTTTTCTGCTAATTCAGTCCAGTCTTTAGGCATTTCTTTAGCTTCTGGATTTCCAATCAATACTAAAGGTTGAACGATAACTGGGTTATAGTATCCATCTTTATCGGCTAATGATGCATCAATCTTGTTAAGCCATTCTGGTTTGAATTGAGCTAGAAGGTTTGCATCACGAAGTTTATTTGAGTCTACAGCACCGATACCAAACACCATATCTGCTACTGAGTTATTTTTTTCAGCGATAACACGATCAGCTAATTGCGCACCAGCAATATCCACCATACGAATGTTGAAACCAGCTTCTTTCGCTTTAGCAGTTAGCCAATCTCCACGTCCATTTGAAACAGAGTTAGAATAAATTACTAATTCTTGGCTCTTATCCGCTTTTTCTTCTGATTGTGCTTGAGGTGCAGTTGTTGTAGCGTTTGATGAACTATTTGCTCCTCCTGAGCATGCAGCTAATGTTGTAACTGCAAGCCCTGCAGCTAGTAAAGTTTTTAAAAATTTCGATTTTTTCATGTTGAAATCTCCTTTTTGTTTTTATTTATAATTTTTATTTTCCAAACTTTTCGCAATATGGAACAAAACGTCTCATATCTTCAAACACTGTATAATCGATACGATTTACAGTAATGACAGGAACTTTTTCAAGTAAAACTTTTGTTAATTCCTTTTTCACTTTAGTAAACTCTTCATTTTCTTCTTCAGTTAATGGAACTCGAAGATATCCAATTGAGATATGGAATTGATAACGATCATGGTTAGGGAAACGAACACCTGCTTTTTCAGAAACATAAGTTCTAATTTCTTCTAATCGTTTAGCGGAGTTTTCATCTGCTGGTTCAACTAAAATGTTTTGATTTCCCATTTCAGTCACACGCATATGAATCTCTTCGTTTAGCAATGGGAAAATTTCTAGTTGTTTTGCAAAGTAATCATGGATTTCTTGTAATGGTGTATCCAATGGTAGATGGCTACTCCAAAATTCAGGCTCACGATTTTCATGGCAAAGCAATTCAATTACAGTCATATGAATAGAATCTCTAGGGGTGAGAGTAAATTTATCAATAAAAGGTAATTCTCTATAGCGAGCCTGAATAATATCCACAACTTCCATTAAATCTGGTTTTGTATAAAGATTGGCAACAACAGTGTTACCTGGAAAATGATTAAATTCTCCATTTTCTTTAAATTTTATTTTTGTAAGATTTTTCATGTTATTCTTCCTTCTTTTGTTTTTGACACCGGTGTCAAACGGTAACTTCATTATAGTGTGTAATCGGTTTCTTGTCAACCGTTTTCATAAACTTTTTTTATTCCTGTTTTTATTGTCTTTTTTACTATTACAAAGCAGAATTATACTATTAATATCCGTTTGGATTTTTCGATTGCCAATTCCATGTATCTCTACACATGTCTTCAACTGATTTCGTTGTCTTCCAATTTAATTCCTTATAAGCTTTGTCTGCATTTGCATAACAAGTCGCAACGTCTCCTGATCGTCTTGGAACAATTTTATAAGGAATTGGAACCCTATTAACACTTTCAAATGTATTTACAAGTTGTAATACACTAGTGCCTTCTCCTGAACCAAGGTTATAAATATAAACATCTGTTTTTTCAGATACTTTTTCTAACGCTTTTATGTGGCCAATCGCTAAATCCACTACATGGATATAATCTCGAACGCCAGTACCATCTACCGTATCATAATCATTTCCAAAAACACTAAGCTCTGGTCGCTTACCTACCGCTACTTGTGCAATAAAAGGCATCAAGTTGTTAGGAATTCCTGAAGGGTTTTCACCAATCAACCCAGACTCGTGAGCCCCAATCGGATTGAAATAACGAAGCAATGCAATACTCCACTCTGAATCTGCTACATGAACATCTTTTAAAATTTGTTCAAGCATCACTTTGGTGTACCCATAAGGATTTGTTGCACTTGTCGGCATTGTCTCAATGAGGGGTGATTGATTGTGAATGCCGTATACAGTCGCACTCGATGAAAACACAATCTTCTTAACTTTAAACTCTGACATCACTTCAACAAGAGCTAATGTGCTCATAATATTATTTTCGTAGTACATCACAGGCTTTTGCACGGATTCGCCGACAGCTTTGTATCCTGCAAAATGAATTGCAGCCTCAATAGATTCTTGTTCAAAAACTTTTCTCAATCATTGTTTATCACAAACATCTAATTCGTAAAACGCAGGACGTTTCCCTGTAATTGCTTCAATCCGATCTAATACCAAGATGCTAGAGTTCGAAAGGTTATCGACAATTACGACTTCCTTCCCTAAATTTAATAATTCTACTACGGTATGGCTACCAATATAACCAGCTCCGCCTGTCACCAATATTGCCATTTGGGGTTCCTCCTAATTAATTCCAACCGACTTAACAAATCTCATAAATGCTTCATGTCCAAACGGAGTATTCTTATAAACGCCAGCATCTTCGAGAACTCTTGCAAACACTTGTCCTACTTCGTGTTGAACTACGCTATTAATCTCTTCTTCTTTAACGTTAAGGTATTTTTCTTTTAATTGGTCTGCCCATTCTAAATGATAATCTGCAATTGCGTTATCTTTGCCCAAAAGATATTTCTCAACTTCCTCTAACTCTGTTTTCAAACGAGGTGGTAAAATAGCAAGTCCCATCACTTCAATTAACCCGATATTTTCCTTTTTAATATGCTGAACATCTTTATGAGGATGATATACGCCATCTGGATGTAACTCTGATGTGTGATTATCTCTCAAAACAAGATCCATTTCAAATTGACCATCCACTACACGAGCAATCGGAGTGATTGTATGGTGCGGAATTTCTCCAGTTGTAGAAATAATATCTGCCTCTAAATCGGTATACCCTTGCCATGATTTTAAAATCTTCGAAGCTAATTCCACTATTCTTTGTTTATTCTTACCACGTAATCGAAGAACAGACATTGGCCATTTCACAATACCAGCTTGAATATCTTCGAATCCTGAAAATACGAAGGTTGTTTCACATTCCGCTACTTCCATTGGGAAAACGTATTTTCCACCTTGATAATGGTTGTGACTTAAAATAGAGCCACCTGCAATAGGGAGGTCTGCGTTTGATCCTGCAAAATAATCCGGAATAATATCTACAATTTCTAATAGTTGTTCAAATGTTTTAGGAGAAATCACCATCGGAATATGCTTTGTATTTAGAAAAATGGCATGCTCATTAAAATATGAATATGGTGAATATTGTAATCCCCATTCTTCATCTCCAAGTTTCATTCGGATAATTCTATGATTCGCACGAGCTGGATAGTTTACTCTTCCTTGATACCCTTCATTTTCCATACACAAAAGACATTTTGGATAATTCGAAGCTTTCATCAATTTCTCAGCTGCAATTGTTTTAGGGTCTTTTTCTGGTTTAGAAAGATTAATCGTAATCTCAAGCGGTCCATATTTTGTTTCTGCACAGAATGCAATATTTTTAGCAATCGCTGATAATTTAATATAGTCGTTGTCTTTACTTAGTTGATAAAAATCATTTACAGCTTTTTCAGGGGATTCTTGATAAGTACTCCAGAAATTTTCATTAACAGCACTTGGAATTGGAGTAATAAAGTTCATTAACTCTGCGCCTAAACAGTCTTTTTCTTCTGCCAAGGGGCCTACTTTCCCATTTTTCTCAGCTAATTCAACGAGCATATCTTTTAATTTTTTTATATCCGTTTCAGTTGTAGATGTATTAGCCCCTTCCTCTCCGACTAGAGCAAGTATTCTATTCTTTACATATGAGTAATCCATAGGTTTATACAGCCCAGATTGAATTACTTGTTCAACAAAATTATTGATTACTGTTTGCATCATTTCCTCCTCTTAATCTATTTGATTATTCAATTATTTTCTTCATTTCAGGGTCTTCAATCCTTTAAAAGATCAACAACTAGTATACTTGCATCATCTTTCTTTCCATAAATAGGATCGACTTCCTGTGATTGCTTTCTCATTACAATTAAATCATCCAACTTATCCTCTGGATGTTGAGAATAAAACTCATAAAAGCCATCACTCATTAATACAATTTGATTACTAGTCACTTCTGTACTTTCGTAAATAGCATGTTCCACACAAGATTCATCCAGCGAGCCAATCCAATATCCATTTGATGTATTGGCCAGTTCTCTAATTTTTTGTAAGATTATTTTTCTTTGGACGCCTTCCTTACTTGAATGTGCAATTTCGTTTTTTCCTAAATCAAACAAACGGTCCACACGATGGTCGGTTATCTCTTTGTCATTCACGAGCACGACACAATCTCCAAGAATCATGTATTCCAGTTTTGTTTTTGTTAATTTTGCAAAAACAAAGGCGAAAGTCGGCAGTTTACAATATTCTTCATGGTTAAAATCATCTAACCCTATAATCGAACGGACCTCCTTAATACTTTCAGAAAAAATTTCTTTTAACGTTTTTGATTCTGCACAATGTTTTGCAATCACCTTAGACAATAAATGCGTTACTTCAGAAACCGAATATCCAATCGATTTTTTTGCATTATATAAATCTGTGGCTCCATCAATCACCCAAAAGAAATTTCCAAAACTACCAAGCGCATCTTCGTTTTCAGCCGCCGTACCTTGAATAGAACAAATGATTTTAATTTTCATGACGTTTCTTCACTCCTCCGACTCCAAAAAACACTCCTAATCCAACAAGGGAAGCAATAGCACCTAAATAACTATTCGTTCCTGTTTGTGGTAATTCTTTTTGATTTCTGTTTGCTTCAGCTTGAACGAGTGCTTCTTTTGCTGGAGTGTCGGATTTCTTGCCTTCTTCAGAAACCTTACGGAATTCGTACTGTATATATCTTTCAAATCGTTCCCCTTGTGCAATCGGAATAATTACTTCCCCAACTTTGTTAATTAAGTTAGCTGATTGATCATCGGAGTAGGTTGCAAGATAATAATACCCATTTTTATTTCTTGCAATTACATGATAGTTCCCATTTTCTGTATGAATATCGGCATTCCCAAGCCCTAAAGCTACTACGGAAATATTTCCATAATCTCCAGAATTTAGCAATGAAATGGAGTTCCCAGTTAAGTTTGAAAAAAAATTATCGATTGCTGTAATGCTACCTGTAGAGTTATTGATGACAATCCCATCTTTTCCGCCGTTAATAACGTTCCCTGAAACAGTTAATCCATCACTAATGCGGAGAAGTTCAATTGAAGGAACTTCAGAATCTTGAGCTTGATTATTAATGATATTGTTTGTTACTTCAATATCTTTTACTTTTCCTAAGTACTCTTCACTATCTCTGGCTACTCGGATCGCTTGTGTTTTAGGATCTTTAATATTGAATCGATTATTTGTGATTACTACTTTCTTATTTAAGTCCAGAACATCTTCTGTATTTTTGTAACTAAAGGCATTTACTAACGCTCCACCATCTTCTCTGTATCGAACACTTTCTTCCTTTGTCTTTTTATCAAATACATTATCTTTAATCACAATATCTGTGAATCCAGTAAATCGAATCCCTGAATAAACTAAGTTGTCGAAATGATTGTTCAAAATCTTAATATTCGAAGGATTTTGAGTAGTAACGGCTTGATAATGCGTACCAATTGCGGTTACCAACTCACCGGACTTATCACTCTTTCCAAAGTATGAATTTTGAATGGTTACATTTTCTGACTTCACACCAGTTTCGTTTAATGCGTACGGGAATCCTTTTCTTGTCATCGGTTCGATTTGAATCGACTCTTTTGTAATCATCGCATTATCTTTAATCGTTTTAGGTAATGCTTGACCTAAGAAACGAGATTGATCCACCAATACATTTTTAGACCCCGCAATTTGAATGGCATGCCCTTGATAACTATCTTTAAACGTTACATTGCGGATAGTGACATTTGAGCTATTCCCAATCGCAAAACCACCAGAAGAATTAATAAACGGTAAATTCTTTGGTTTAGTGCCTTCTTCATTCAAAGCACCATTCATATCAATCGTACCACCCGTAAAACTAATGTTTTCTGTTGGCTCCCAGAAAATCTTATCTCCTCCATTAATGAAAGGACCCGTCATAAATACGATTGAAGGACGTCCTTGGAAATTAATTCCGTTAACAATCGTTGCATCATCATGCAAGCGAATATCGATATTACTCTTTAATTGGACCATTTTCTTTACAAGATACGTTCCTTCAGGGAAATATAATTTTCCTCCACCTAGTCCTTGAGATGCAGCATCGATAGCTGCCTGCATAGCTTCATGATCATCCGTAACTCCATCCCCAACTGCACCAAAATCTTTAACATTTAAAGTATCAGTTGTAGGTTGAGCAGCTTCTACCCCATTCGCACTTCTTTCCGATACAGAATGAAGTGCGATAGCTGGTGCATTTAGTTTTTCATCATTTGTATCTTTATTTACTTCTTCTACTTTTTCACCGGCATCAGCTTTCTTAGGAGTTTCTACATTTTCTTTTGGAATTGCATTCTCTACCGTAGTTTCTAACTGATTATCCTTTTGAACTTTTTCAGGCGATGTCACCGTTGTTACTAGCTTGTTTTGTTCTGTAGTTGACTGAGTAGAGGGGGCTACTTCCTCTGCCAATACATTTTGTGCGTCCACAAAGGAAACCGCTAACAAAATTGAGCAAACTCCAACTTTTAACTTACGAATACCAAATACTTTTTTGCCGTCTAAACGTTTCATAATGACCTCCATATTTTCAGACCTAATAGATATTCACTTATTTGACACCGGTGTCATTTTATGACGACTACATCTTACCGCTCGAACGATTAAATGTCAAGCGTTTTCAAAATTACTCGTTTATATACTAAATCAAAGTAACAAAAAAGAATGCTGATCTTCAACATTCTTCTTCACGCTATTTTTATTCTTAGTTCTTCTGAATTCTTATTGGATACCGCTTCACGGCTTGAGGTAACTCCTCCAGCAGTACATCATTAGCTTTTCTTTTCCCCATGAAGAACATCGTCGTTGTTTTGTCCTTTTGTTCAATTGTGACAACATAACGGGCGCCTCCACCTTTTCTTCCTCGCATGAAATCAACTGAAATCTGGCGAATCGATGATAGAGGAATACGACGCTTTTTGAAACAGAACGCCACATGAATGTAAAACATTCCTTTCGCAATATGAAACGGTGCCGTAAACGGACCTCCGCTCTGTTTTGCGGCTGTCCATCTGCGAACGAAAATGACAAGCACACAAGTCGCAATAAACCCAAAACTCACCAGGAATATCAGCGGAATCCCTAATCCCGCTTCACTTTCTATTATTGCCATGTCGTTTCCCCTTTCTACCTTTCTTCTTTTTGATTTTTCATACTCCTTGTAAGAGGCCACAATGCTCCTGCTATTAACAAGACACCCACAACAAAAATTGGAGCTTCTAACGCTTTGATTTCTTCCATAAACGGTACGACATACATGCTAAGCTCTACCAAGATGACTCCAATAAGAATCAGCACACACACTAGAATTTTCCCTTTTTTAGACATCGACTTCTACCCTTTCTTTATTGATGAGTTGTCATTCCTCTTTTTCACCACAATGGACTAATCCCTTAAATCACTAGCTCCATCGTGATTTCATCCCCATCTACATCGCCTGTATGTTTGAACCCTAGGCTTTTGAACAGGATTCTTGCACCTTCATTTTCTTCGACATAACAAAGAACAATCTTCTGGAATCGTCCCTCTTGCTTCATGCGGTCTATTATTAGTTGTGCAGCTTTTTTCCCGTAGCCTTTCCCCTGATAGCGTTCATCAATAAAGAATTGGCTAAAATCATAGGCATTTAACGGCGGGCAATCGTAATAGAGGGCCATTCCGACTGGTAACTCATCCTCGTAAATCACATACGCAACACTTCCCAGATGTCGATAAGCATAGGCGCGTGCGAGTAGTGTCGTCGAATTAGCAACGTATTTTTCTTGTTGTGGAGAAACTCGTAGAGGAATTCTCCAGTTTTCCGGTGTCATTTCTTTTAGATGGATCATCTCTTTCTCCTCACTTCCACTGCAAAGGTAAATGAGAGTCGATAACACTCGCATTCCGATATGTAATTACTTTGTTTAATCTATCAAAATACGTCCTCCAGTCTTTTTTGGAAAAACTTCGATATTTATATTCTGAAACTTCAGCATTATCTATCAACGGCTGCAAGTTTTCTACTGTTATCTCTAAATTCTGTTGATCTATGGCAACTTTTCCATTCTTAATTTCACTTAAAGAGTATTGGAAAAAGTCTTGAGAAAACATACATTCTAAGTTTTCCGAATAAATCCATTCCACCAAATTTGTCTCGTTTCTATCGAAATACTCAAATAGATTCCCTTTAAAACAATAGTACAAAAACTGATCCAGTTTATCTTCTGACATCATAAACTTATCGGGATTCAAATTCCGTTTTCCTGCTGAATTTTTCATGTTCGGTAACAATAACAAATTCCCTCTAGAGGCATACTGTTCTGCTAAATCATTAAAAAGCGTCCACTCCTCATTTTTATGATTTAAAAGAATTGTATCGATACTGGCATTATTTTTCGCTATTATCTTGCCTTCTTTATTAAGACCTAAATAATAAGTCAGCGGAGCCCAAATGGAAGTCATAATGTCGCCGCGTTCAGCAAAATCCTTTTTCTCCCAACTGTTTTCAAGGGAAGAAATTTTTTCATCAAAATGATAAAAGTATACCGCATCCGAATCATATAAAAATCGAGGTGATATAGGGATATCATCCTTATAATAGCGCATTAACATTTCTAAACCATTATTACCTTTATAATCCACTAAGGCTGTTGAAAAGATGTGATCAAAAACTTCCTTGCTACTTCCTTTCATTTTTCCTCC
Organism: Granulicatella sp.; assembly: GCF_057274575.1. NCBI lineage: Bacteria > Bacillati > Bacillota > Bacilli > Lactobacillales > Carnobacteriaceae > Granulicatella > Granulicatella sp. Next base: position 124,808 of record NZ_DBHISP010000004.1, read on the forward strand.
CGCTCCCTTCTAATCGATTCATTCAGTGCTATTTCCTTCTGCTTATTGTTCATTCTACCTCTATCTTACCGAGCTTTTTTATTTTTTTCCACCTCTTTTAAGTAGGTTTTAGGTTCTTTGTGCAAAGTATAGTTAATCAAACGAAAAGGAGAAGCTCCCCAACCAGGCGAGCAGTCGTAGCCATTATCACATTGGTCACAGGAAGCGTGTACGAATTCTTCAGCCACCAAGTGTACACCCCATTCATGTACTTGCTGTTTATGATTCCACTCGTGCTTGGAGTTATGCCAAATCTCATCGCAAAAATGACCGGGAAAACTTTCTTAGAGTCCAAAGACGCGCAAGCAGCCTACAAGATGGGTGCCCTCACCTTCAGCTTCTGCAGCTTCCTCAAAGGAGTCTTCGACATCTACGGAACCAGCTCCGTCTACCCAACCCTCTACTTACCAGTCGGTAAGGTGCTGCTAGTCGCAGCCCTCGGGTTAGAGATGTACTACAAAAAGGCAGTTGCTAAATAAAAAGGCCGGAGCCCCTTTAAGGTCTCCGGTTGTTATTCTTAACAGATAATGCCTACGAAAATATTAAAAATAAGCAACTTCTGCATCTCCATAATCAATAATATCCATTGTATTTAATGACATTTTCAAGCCAATTCCATGCTCCGATTCTCTAGGAGACCCAAATACTAGCCCAAAAATAAAATCTGGTTCGTCATCTTCTGATAACAAATGTATTCCAAGTAATTCTAAAGGTATTTTTTCGCCAAATTCGTTAAAAACTTTCTCTTCTGCTTTATAAAACCACACTCCTGATTTTTCTAACAGTTGATGTATTTTTGTTTGATAACTGTTTGGAAGATTCGTTGCGAATTCAGATATTTCTAAATCATCTGATACCTCTAACCAAACTTTTCTACTCACTTCAGGAATCGTTACATATGTCCCGAAATTTTCATCTAAGACTATTTTAAACTCATTCATATGTTTCTCCTTTAACTATTTATTCTCTTTTTTATTCTTAATAAAGACGATGATCACTATACAAATCACTAACCCTGTAGCTGCTGGTTTAACGAGTGCCATTCCATTTTCTCCACTAGAAAGGATACTATGGACGACCTTTAGTACAGCTCCAGCGATTACAACCCATAATAATTGTCCCCATTTTCGATTCCAAGTAGTATAAATCAAAAGAATAAAGAATAATAAAATCAATGTACAAACCACTATTTTCTCAGTTGTCCAACCACTCGTTAAATAATTCTTTTCGAACTCTAAGAATAAATGAACCTGTTCATCCACCACTTCTGGTTTTGGAAACCAAAACATACTCGTAAATAAGCAGAAAATCGACAGAAATAGAATCGAAAATGATTGTTTATAAGCACCAATAACAATTGGGATTATAAACAATGGTCTAATATACCAACTGAGAATATTTTGGTGTCTTGAAAAAGCCCATGTAAAAAAATCTCGATTTGTAAAAAACATATAAATCAATACTACTGTTGAAATCGCAAAAAATAATCCCATTATTCTATCTAATTTTTTAATTTTCATTCTCTATCTCCATTAATTCAAAAACTTATTTATCTTATTACAAAATCATTTGTAATGACGCTTCTTCTATCTTTCAAGTGTCCCATTCAGCAAACCCTGTGCCATTCTCACCACATACAACTCTTCATCTTCATGAACGAGCTTGCTTAGTAATTCGTGAGCCCGAGCCGCATCGCCTTTAATGGTGGCATTCAAGGCTTGATAGTAGATGATTTCTAACTGTGGATACTTGAATTCATTCGTCAAAGTTTCGAAGTAGTCGTTACTCTCACGCGCGATGGTTAAGTCATAGAGAGCCACACTTACTTGTTCGGTTTTCTTGGCCAATGTCTCTTCTGTAATCGTCAGTTCGTTAAGCAGTACATCCAGTTCTTCTCGGCTTAACTCCGGTTGACTCAAAACGACTGAACGAATTAAATAGCTTTCCAAAATATCCTTAAATTGCGGCTTAAGTCCCTCCAATTCCAAGGCTTCTTTGGCTTTTTGAACCGCTGTTTCAAATTCCCCCGTCATGTAGGCGTAAGAGACTTCTGTCGTTTTTGCATCTACCTGAAGTGCTGCTCTTTTGGCCGTTTTATTGAACTCGATATATTGTTTCCACGATGCCAAATCCAAATCCACATGGAGTAATTTCGCTACAATACCTAGATACCATTTATTGATTAGTTGGATCCCCAATAATAATCCTGCGAAAATCACTAGGACGCCCACTGTTTGAAGAAGCGTATCGCTTATCACCACTGCGACACAAAGAATCAAAATCATTGCTACAATTCCTGCACCTCTAGTATACAGTGTGTATTTTTTTCGTACTGCTTGATAATCCATGTGATTCCTCCAAACTCACTCATTGCCACTTAAAAACTACTTGTCTGGGCTTTGATTGTGGCAATATCATGTTCAAAATACTATCTGAATCCATTATCTCATGTTCACCCTTTTGCTTCAATGACTTAGTGAACATTATTGTATAAACGAAAAAACAGGCAAATTTTACTTCGCCTGCTTCTGATTTAATTTTCTTTTATAGTCCCCTTATCAACTCTTTCTGGACCACAAAGCGACTGTTGCCGTCCTCTGTTTCAAGCCCATGCGGTACTGACGTATCAATTTCAACGACGTCCCCTAAATCACGGAGGACTTCCACCGCGATAAATTTTTCAACTGGACGGCTCCCTACTTCCTCCTCTTCCAATCCGAACACTGGAAGCTTGTCCACGAAAGTATGCTCCACCCCGTTCGCATCCGTCAGAATCGCCTTGCACCAACCCGGAAACTGATCAAGGCCGAACGCCTCTACGATTTTCACTTTACAGTCAACCATCTCATTCTTCTTGTTCCCGAAAGATTTACCCTCTCTCTTTGAACTCATCGAAGTATAGAACCTCGACTTGCCCAGACCAATCCAAGACGCAGCCAACGAAGTCCACAATATCTAGCCCTGGCATTTCATAAGTGTCGCCGTCATTGACGCTGCCCGTTGCATCTTCAATGTAAGTCACCTTATAGCCTCTGTCTGAGGCGATAATAGCAGAAAATAGGCAGCAGTATTCCGCGTTCAGTCCTGTAATCACCACTTCATCGACCGGATGGTTCGCAAGAATTGCCTTCAACTCTTCACTCTGGAAAATATTTGGTGAGTTTTTTTCTACGATAAAATCCGCATCCGCAGAAAGCTCTTCGTCAAGCTCTCCCCTTTCATCACCATTGTAAATAATACTCTCCTCATTCTCATCAATATGACGCGTATGAATAATAAGGTCCCCGCTCGCTTTAAACATCTCTTGTAATTTCAAAATATTCTCTCTAAGCAGGTCAAAATTTCCTCTAGCCAACATTCCTTTTTGGCAATCTAAAACAATTAGTGCTTTCACTTATGGTGCTCCTTTAATTTTAATCGGACAAATACGTCACTCGCTCGTAACATCCTTTAGTTTAACGATTGTAGTTCTTCTTTCACATACCCTTCTACATCTTCAACCTCTACAAACAGCGGGTCTAAGTGACACAAAAAGTGCCAATCTTCAGTGCCTCGTTTTCTGTAGAGAATCGCTTCGCCGTCTTCACTTCCAAAAAAGCTTCTGTCGACTTCATATCCTTTGCTTTCTAAGAATGCTTTTGCCTTGCGGAAGTTTGCTTCTCTGGCTTCGACATAGGCTTTCACTTCATCGTTGTTAATGACATACGCGTCGATTAGTGAGTAGCCTTCGATCATTTTATCGTTTGGTTCGGATAGATTTGAAATTTCTTTCCAAACAATAATCACAATTTCATTAGGGTCGAACATCCATTTAGACAAGGGTACAATGTTTCCGTTAAAGACAATCTCCATATAATCCGGTAAACTTGCAGGATTAAAAGATTCCATTTCAAACTCATCTACTTTTTCTAGAGTGTATCCTGGGATTTGAGCTACAAAAGCTCTTCCCTCTTCTAAAGAATCAAACGCGACTAAATCTTTTTTATAATCACCTTGATACAATTCCAATATAACCATCGATAACCCTCCTAAGCTTTTTCGTTCTAAACATTATTATGCTGCCGTCAATTATCATGAAACAAGCGCTCACGATGTACATCCAGTAGATCTGCCTTCATGAGGAACCCTATCTATAATCCTTTAAAAGGTACGTAGAGGCTTTCGCAACAACGGATCAGATAGAAGAAAGAGTAGTTGCTTATTTACGATACTCCTCTATTTTGTGGCTATGTTCTTTCAGAAGCTGTTTGGAATAAACTTTTTCATTTTTTGAATCTCGAACTTCCCTCCAAAGGATCGCTGCAACAGTTAACTTGTTCGCATACTGATAGCTACATTCATCCGTACAAAAGTCTTTTAAAAATTGATTCCACTGACAAGCCGAATGATCATATTTGGCGTAATCTGACTCTCCATAATAAATTTTAATCATATCTTGAATCGTAAATTTTAAATCATTATCCCTTTTTACTTTTCGCCAAGCAGTTGCCATATCCGCATTGAATTTAAACGGACTAACCCCTGTCACGGCTGAAAAATAATCTCTAAACTTCTGGTTAAAAGAAAACCCACAGTTCAGGAGCGGGGTTTCTAAAGTGATTACTTCGGATTGAGTTTTGAGACCTTTCCTCACAGATTTCTCTACTTTATTTCCTTGAAAATATTGTTCAATAATAAAAGTCAATTCTTTCTTCGTACCCCTGTACTCTAAACCAAGAGACTTACAAATTTGGGAAAGTTCCTCTCGATACCAATAGTATTGGTTAAATTCTTCAAATGATTTTATCTCTTTAAAACTAGGTCTATTTTCCGCCAAACTATCCCCTCCATCCTTCAAATCTACGACAGTAACGTCAATCCGCATGCCCCGTCAACGTGTGGACATACACCTATATATACGATTATTTGATTACAACGAATTCTTCCCATCGTCTAAGCACCTCTTTCAAAGGCTCATCGAGATAGCTATAGGACTTGTCCTTAATCCACTCAGGAATTCCATAAGCTGCCTCGGCGATACTTCCTGTGATTGCAGCAAGAGTGTCGCTGTCCCCACCAAGAGAAATCGCATTTCGAATCGCATCTTCAAAATCAGTACTTTCTAAAAAGGCAACGATTGCCTGAGGAACGGTATCCTGACAGGTTTCATTGAATCGATACGTAGGACGAATTTCATCCAGTGTTTTAGAAAGGTCATATCCATATTCTTTCTCGATATGTTCCTTAACACGTCTTTTGATTTCCGCAGGGTTCTCGCTACCATCACTACCGAAGAAATAACGGCACATATAAATAGCATCCGCTGTAGCCATCGCTCCTTTGATTCCTTCTGGATGGTTATGCGTTACCTCCGAAGAAAGTTGCGCCAGACGTTTCCCCTCGGACGGCAACTCGCCTGTTGTGGCCTCCATCACCCAAGCACACGGAGAAACGCGCATCGCAGAACCATTTCCAAAACTATTGTAAGGTTCACGGTTGTCCGTCATAAGCCAACGATTGAAACGAGCTCCGTAATCCGCATTTGGATACATTCTACCGTACTTCTTCATGGCATCAATGAAGTCATCCTTCTGTCCGCCATTCATGATTGCTTCCGCCACAGCACAGGTCATCACCGTATCATCTGTGAAAAAACAATCGTCCCTAAACAAGGGAAAATCCTTCGTTTTAATATTGTTCCATTCATAAACAGAACCCACAACATCTCCAACAATTGCTCCTAACATATATATTCCTCCTTATAAAAATACCCATTATAAATTTACTTTACTTATGAATCAGATTGCACAAGCAGTGATACCGACTCAACGTGCCCGGTCATCGGGAACATATATACGGGTTGCACGTACTGTACCTCGTAGCCTCGTTTTTTTAACTGCTAAGTTAAATCACTAATTGTCACCCTCTAGCTGGACCTGTGTATGAGCTAGCAAATCTCCTAGATGCCTT
>NZ_DBHISP010000005.1:0-115989 GCF_057274575.1 Granulicatella sp.
AAGCTACCTCCTTTATATAAATTTAATCATTTTATTGATTTAATTTATAATAACATAACAAGTCTTTTTTTTCACTAATATCAAATATACTCTGCTCTTAATAAAATAGATAAAAAACTAGCCTTATGGCTAGTTTTTTTATCTATATTGAGGTCGAGCATATCCAACAATATAATTTTCAGTTAATTTATGAGATTTCCGAAGAACTTTTGATTCATCTGAATCTTTTTCGTAACTTGTATTTCCTTCAATTGTTATAATCTTATCATCTTCTACTTTCTCTATAATCGCGATATGATCAGCTATTCCATCGACGTTCCAATCAAACGTTACAATATCGCCTGGTTGAGGTGTAGCTTTTCCGATCCATATTCCTCTTTGTTTTAATAATCTAATATGATATGGAACATAAGCTTCTTTACCAATTAAATCGATAATACCAGTCATTTGAAACATAGATGAAACAAATATATCACACCAATCATCCCAAGTGTGAACACGATATCCACTATAACTTCTAGGGCCAGAATTATATTGATTAACCATATACTGATGACGATCATCAAATTGCTCTACACCAATATAACCTCGAGCTAACTCTAACAATAATTCTTTTTGATTTCCCACTGTACTTGGGTCAGGAATCCATACTCCATTTAAATCAACATAGTATTTATAATTGTCAACCCATTGATTTATAGCCATTTTCCCATCAGCTAACAAATAATAATGATCAATCCATTTACTTTTTATAGGAATACCATTAAAAAAATATTGCCAATCTCCAGCATCGTTCTTAATCCATCCTTCTTTACCTTTTGCTGCTTCTGGAATCCAACGGCCACTTTCATCAACATAGTATTTATCATTATCAATCCATTGGTTAACAAGCATTTCACCAGTTTCGCCAAGATAATAATCACCACGCCAAGCGTTTTTTACCCTTTTTTCAACAGGTTCGTAAAAATACCATTTCCCATTTTCTTGAACCCAATCTTTTTTCAACTTTCTTTCTTGAATCCACTTACCATTTTCACCAACGAAATAATGGTAATTCTCCACCCATTTATTGATTGCCATCTTTCCGTCAGATTCTAGATAATAGTCTCCCCTCCATACATTCGTAACAGGTCTGCTATTCTCGTAGTAATACCAAATTCCATCTAACTGTACCCAATATTCCTTTATTTTTCCTGGAACCCACTTACCTGATTCGTCTACAAAATAATTATTATGATCGACCCATTGATTTTTTGCCATTTTTCCATCAGTTAAGACATAATAATGATCAATCCATTTAGAAAACGCTTTTTGCTCATTTTTTTCGTAAAAATACCATTGATTATCTTCATATAACCATCCTTGTTTTTTTACATGATTTCTATCCCATTTTCCAAATGAATCGACGTAGTAATTCCCGTTATCTACCCATTTAGAAGTAGCCATTGATCCATCTTCTTGAAGATAGTAATCTCCTCTCCAAGCATTCTTTACAGGTTTTCCGTTTTCATAATAAAAGAAAGTTGCATCCAATTTTACCCAATATTCTTTTATCTTTCCAGGAACCCACACCCCCATACTATCTACATAGTAATTAAAATCATCTACCCATTTATCCTCAGCCATTTTACCGTCATCTAAAACATAATGATGGTCAATCCATTTATTACGAGCTATTTCTTCTCCATTTTCGTAAAAATACCAATATCCATTTTCTTTATTCCAACCAGATTTTTGTTTTTTACCCGGTACCCAGAGTCCAGATGAATCAACGTAATAGTTATGATTATCTACCCATTTATTTTTGGCCATTTTTCCATCTGATTCTAAATAATAATTATCTTTCCAACTTGAAGTTAATAATTCGTTATTTTCGGTATAAAAATACCATGAACCATCACTTTCTAAAAACCACCCTGATTTTTTTAAAGTAACTGATTCTTTATCATGAGGAAGTTGTGTAGTTTCTTTTTGAGCGGATTCGCCTACTGCTTCTTTGTTTACAGGAACAGTTTCATTTTTTTCTAAAACTGATGTCGAATATTTGTTATTTGTTGTTATATCTGTATTTTGAGCAAAAACTGCATTTTCACTGAATAATAATCCTAAAAATAATATTAATATTCTTTTAAAATTCATAATTCAACCTTCTTCTAATGTATTAATTTATTTCCACTATCATCAAAATAGAATGTAAAACCTTCACCTATAACTTGATTTACGTCAGAAATGATAACAAATGCTTCAGAGTCAATTTCATGAATAATTCTTTGAATCGGCATTAACTGTTGACGATTGATTACAACATATAAAACCTGTCTTTGCTGTTTTGAATAGAAACCATGTCCATTTAAAACCGTAATTCCTCTATCCAATTCTTTTTGAATTTTTCTTCCAATGCTTTCGAATTGGTCAGAAATAATAATAATCGCTTTTCTTGGGTTAAAGCCTTCTAAAACAAAATTGATTACTTTACTTGCAATAAATAGCATCATTAATGTTAAAACTGCCTTTTCAAGACCTATTACTAATGCCAGAGGAGTAACAATAAAAAAATCAATAATAAGTAAGGATGAAGAAACATTCCAACCTAAATATTTATTCATCATCATTGCAATAATATCAGTACCAGCTGTTGTCCCTTTCCCTAAAATTACGAGTCCAAGCGATACACCAAAAAATACTCCTGCAGCAATTCCTGCAACAACTAAATTTTCCGGTATAAAGCCAGGCCATTCTTGAGTAAATTTTATAAAAAAGGATAACTCAAACACTGCTAAAACAGTATAAAACATTGTTTTTTTCTCTAAATATCGATATCCAACCATTAACAAAAAAACATTTAAAACTAAACTCGACAGTGATGGATCAATATTCATTGTATAAAATAAAAACAAAGTAACACCAGTAATACCGCCTTCTCCAAAATGGTTTGCTATTACTATTGCATTAATAGTATATGAAAATATAAAACATCCTAACGTAACAAGAAATAATGATTTAAAAATGTCTTTATCTAAAAATCTTTTCAGTGTAATCTCCTCCTTATTCAGGCTCTCTATAAAATCTTCCATAAAAATTTTCAGTACTAATTTGGTTTATAATCGCACGTGAATCTGCTTCCCTAATTACTTCAACCGCATCTCTTAATTCATAGGAGGAAAGAACCGTATGTAATAAATACATTTTTTCCTGACTAAATCCACCAATAGCTTCCACACAAGATATACCATGTCTAATATTTTTAATATAAGCTTGCATTACATCTTCTCCATACCTTGTTGTAATTTGAAGCGTTACCCTATGGTACCGCTGATGGAATGTACTAATTGTCTTTGTAGATATATATTGAAAGATGATAGAATATCCTGCATTTTTCCAACCAAACAACGCTCCAAATATCACTAGTAGTATAGTGTTAAAAAAGAAAACTTCCTGCCAAATTGTTTTTCCCCTTTTATTGGATGCATATAAAGCTATAAAATCCATTCCCCCCGTAGAAGCATTTCCCTTTAGTGCTAGTGAAACATACAACCCATTTAAAACTCCTCCAAAAATAACGTTTAACATTAAATCGTCAACAAAAATAGGTTTAAAATCTAAAATTCGTATAAAAAAACTCCCTATAAAAACTTGTAAAATAGAATAAAATGTAAAACGAGCACTTATTCCTTTATAACACAAAATAGCAACTGGAATATTGAATAGTATTAACAAAATTGATATAGATAATTCAGTACCAAATAGACTAGCAATTTGATTCATTAAAATAGAAATACCTAGAAATCCACTAGAAAGTAAATTTGACGGTTGGATAAATACTTTTAATGTGAATGCTTGTAAAAATCCCGAAATAATAACGGCAATCAATGAAATAAAGTGACGAAATAGTTTGTTTTTACGGTATTTACGATAAGAGTATTTTTCAAGTAACTTCATGAATGCTCACCTACTTTGAAACAATATTCAATTCCATCTCTCGTAGGAACTTTTAAATAGGCATCATAATAATGAAAAGAAACTTGATTCATTTCTAAATAGAGAACAAGATTTTCTAGCTCCTTCATATTAGGAACTCGCCATTCAATCGTTGAAAGCCCATAAATACTCTTACTTTTCTTATTCGTTTCATTCCAGGAATTTATTGCTATTGAATATCCATCACGATTCACTTTAAAGTTTTTTCGTTTCGTTACATAATCATATGTTGTTTTAAACGAGAAGTTGTTTATTAAAAACTCAGTTGTTGCTTCTACGTCCATCACATTATAATGAAGTTGAGTAATTTTTGCACTTACGGGAAATTCTTCTGAAGCTTCATCAATACCATCAATAAATTCGTGCAACGAACGTTTCATTTCATTTCCTTCTAGATATTGATCAACTTCCTGAGAAGGATTATCTTCAACAACCATAAATTTCAATCGATTTCCCTCTGGATCCATAATATAAAAATTAGTTGTATAACCATCGAATCCTGAACCTATAATCGTTTGTTCTTCCATAATAAAATGATTAATCAATTCACCAATTTGAGAAGATTTTGCCAAACGAAAACCTATAGAATAAGTTGTTAAAAATGAATCAGAGTCACCATTTCCTTGGACTAGTTTAAAAAGTGGGATACTCCCTCTTCCATGACCAATCAAAACTTCATTATCAAATTCCTGCAAAACAGAAAGACCCATTATTTGTGTATAAAATTTTTTCATTACGGTTAAATTTCGAACTGTAATCGAAATTAAAGAAATCGTCCACTCTTTTTTTGACTGTGGAACAACAAAATCTTTCATAAATTGTATCAAATTACGCATGATTTATTTCCTTTACAAAAAAATGGGGAGGAATAAAATTGTTCCTCACCCACTCAAAATTTTATCCTTCAAAAGCAACAGTTAATGGTGGTACTACTTGTTTTTTACGAGAAACAACTCCTGGTAATGTAAGTAATCCATCTGTATAGCTTGAGTTGAACGCTTGGGCAACTTTGTCTTTATAATCTCCTACAACTAAAACTGTTGAAACGCTTGTTAAGATATTTGTAATTACAAAAACAAAAGTATCATATCCATTTTCTGAATTTGCAGCTCTCATACTTTCTTCTAAGGCCTCTCTACGAGCTAATAGTTCTTCAGGGTCTACAACATTTACTTGAGCAATACGTAAATTCGCTCCCCCCATTGGGAATGATTTAGCATCTAAGTCAATTAACTCCGCTTCAGATTTGTCACCAAGATTTGTTCCGGCTTTTAACATTTCTAGACCATAGACATTAACATCAATCTCAGCAATGTTTGCCAAATCGGTTGCTGCTTCAATATCTTGTTGAGTACATGTTGGAGATTTGAATAATAAAGTATCCGAAACAATTGCAGATACCATTAATCCAGCAATATCTTTAGGAACTTCAACCCCATATTCTTTATACATTTTGTACAAAATGGTATTCGTACATCCAACAGGTTCTGCACGATAAAATAAAGGATTTGCTGTTTGGAAATTTGCAATACGGTGATGATCCACTACAAATTCAACTTCTACTTTTTCTACGCCAGTTGCGCTTTGTTGTACTTCGTTATGATCCACTAAAGCAACACGGTTTGTCTCTTGTGAAATATCCCCAATAACTCGAGGAGCTTCTTTCTTGAAATAATTTAATGCATATTGTGTTTCTTCATTAGGAGTCCCTAAGGCAACTGCTTCTGCATCCTCACCTAATTGACGTAATAAGAAAGCATATGAAATTGCTGATGTAATTGCATCAGTATCTGGATTTTGATGTCCGAAAACTAATAATCTACTCATTTTGTGGCCTCTCTCTATTTAAATTTACATTGACAATTTTAACATAATTACCAATTAAAACCAACAAAAAATGCACTTATACATAAAATTTGAACATAAAAAACTGCTATAGCTTTTACACTATAACAGTTCTTTCATTAGGCGTTTAAAAATCCTTTATAATCATCAGTTCTTAAAATTCGTCGAGCATTATCCACACGTTCTTGAGTTGGCGGTTCAATATGATCCAATTTATATGGAATTCCTAAGTTCTTCCATTTATATACACCCAGTTTATGATAAGGTAAAATCTCAAACTTCAATACATTTTTCAGTTTACTTACAAATTCACTTAATCGGATGAGATATTCATCATAGTCTGAGCGTTCTGGAACTAACACATGGCGAATCCATACGGGTTGCCCTTTGTCTGATAAATACTCTGCTAGTTGAAGAATATTTTTATTCGTCCATCCTGTTAATTTCTTATGTTGGTCATCATCAATATGCTTAATATCTAATAAAATAAGATCTGTATATTCTAATAACTCTTCGAATTTTGAAAAGAATGGTTCGTCATACGTGAATGGCATTCCACAACTATCTAATGTTGTGTGTACTCCAGCTTTCTTACAACGCTTAAAGAAATCGATTAAGAAATCAATTTGCAATAAAGGCTCTCCTCCGCTGACAGTTACGCCACCTTTACGTCCCCAGAATGCACGATATTGCAATGCTTGATCGAGTAATTCTTGAGAAGTAATCGGATGACCGCCCCCAATATTCCAAGTGTCTGGGTTGTGACAAAACTCACAACGCATACGACAACCTTGCATGAAGGTTACAAAACGGATACCTGGTCCGTCTACAGAACCAAAACTTTCTGTAGAATGGATATATCCAGTTACTGGTTCACTCATCATTATTCCTCCTATCTTTTCTCTTCTAGTATATCACAATTCGTGTCCTTTAGGGCTGTTTCGATTAAAAAACGGATGGACGATTTTGCCCATCCGTTTTCGTAATTTCAGCAATGTTGCGAGTCATCCTCGCACTTTGTGTAATCTGGTTCGGTCTCCTTGAAATACTTCTACTTCGAAAAATTTAGTCGGATGCTTGGCATCCTCTTAAATTTTCCTCCAGTGGTCTATTTTCAGAACAGTAAACCTCATACCTTAAGATTACATGCTTTCGTGCATTGTACGGTTGATTACGTCTAATTGTTGTTCACGAGTTAATTTAATGAAGTTAACTGCGTAACCAGATACACGAATTGTTAATTGTGGGTATTCTTCTGGGTGTTCCATAGCATCTAATAATGTATCACGGTTGAATACGTTGATGTTTAAGTGGTGACCACCTTTTGAAGCGTAACCATCTAACATAGAAACTAAGTTTTCTTCTTGTACATCTAATTCACGTCCTAAAGCTTTAGGAATGATTGAGAATGTATTTGAGATACCATCTAATGCATATTGGTAAGGTACTTTTGCTACTGATGATAATGAAGCTAATGCTCCGTGTGTGTCACGACCATGCATTGGGTTAGCACCTGGTGCAAATGGTTCGCCAGCACGACGTCCATCAGGAGTGTTACCTGTCTTCTTACCATAAACTACGTTAGAAGTAATTGTAAGGATAGAAGTTGTATGTTTAGCATTACGGTAAGTTTTATGTTTTTTAACTTTAGTCATGAATTCTTTCAATAACCAAATTGCGATTTCGTCAGCACGATCATCGTTGTTACCATATTTAGGGAAGTCGCCTTCTACTTCATAGTCTACAACAACGCCATCTTCATCACGAATAGTTTTAACCTTCGCATATTTAATAGCTGATAATGAGTCAACCGCTACTGAGAATCCAGCGATACCAGTTGCCATTGTACGTAGAATTTCAGTGTCATGTAATGCCATTTCAATTCTTTCGTAGCTGTATTTATCATGCATGTAGTGGATGATGTTTAATGTATTTAAGTATAAACCACAGATCCATTCCATCATGTCATTGTATTTTTCCATTACTTCGTTGTAGTCTAAGTACTCTGAAGTGATTGGTTGATATTTAGGACCAACTTGTGCTTTAGATTTTTCATCGATACCACCGTTGATCGCATATAATAATGTTTTCGCTAAGTTAGCACGAGCTCCGAAGAATTGCATTTGTTTACCGATACGCATAGCAGATACACAGCAAGCAATTCCGTAGTCATCGCCCCACTCTGGACGCATTACATCATCGTTTTCATATTGGATTGCAGATGTATTAATAGAAGTTTTAGCTGCAAACAATTTGAAGTTTTCTGGTAAACGAGTTGACCATAGAACTGTTAAGTTTGGTTCTGGAGCTGGTCCTAAGTTTACTAATGTGTGTAAGAAACGGAAACTGTTCTTAGTTACTAATGGACGTCCATCTTCACCAACACCGGCAATAGATTCAGTTACCCAAGTTGGGTCTCCTGAGAATAATGCGTTGTATTCAGGTGTACGAGCGAATTTAACTAAACGTAATTTCATAACGAAGTGGTCAACAAGCTCTTGAGCTTCTTGTTCTGTTAATGTTCCGTTTTCTAAGTCACGTTGTACATAGATATCTAAGAATGTTGAAGTACGTCCTAGAGACATAGCCGCACCATTTTGTTCTTTAATAGCTGCTAAGTATCCTAAGTATAACCATTGAAAAGCTTCGCGAGCATTTGAAGCTGGTTTAGAAATATCGAATCCGTAGATGTTACCTAATTCTTTTAATTCTAATAATGCACGGTATTGTTCTGAAACTTCTTCACGTAAACGAATTACATCATCAGACATAGTGCCATCGCCAATGTTAGCGAAGTCTTTTTGTTTTTCTGCGATTAAACGATCAACCCCGTATAAAGCTACACGACGGTAGTCACCGATGATACGTCCACGTCCGTAAGCATCTGGTAAACCTGTGATAACACCTGATTTACGAGCTGCACGCATTTCTGGAGTGTAAGCATCGAATACACCTTGGTTGTGAGTTTTACGCCAGTCACGGAAGATACGAGAAATTTCTTCATCAATCTTGAATCCGTAAGCTTCAGCTGATTGCTCACTCATACGAATACCACCGAATGGTTGTAAGCTACGTTTGAATGGTTTTTCTGTTTGGAAACCAACTACTGTTTCTAAGTCTTTGTTTAAGTATCCAGGACCGTGTGAAGTAATTGTTGAAACTACTTTAGTGTCTAAATCTAAAATACCACCAGCTTCACGTTCTTGCTTGTTTAAGTCCATAACTTGTGCCCATAAAGCTTTAGTAGCTTCAGTAGGTCCAGCTAAGAAACTGTCGTCTCCTTCATAAAGTGTGTAGTTTTCTTGGATAAAGTCACGGACGTTAACTTCTTCTTTCCATACTTTACCTTTAAAACCGTTCCATTGTTCCATATATTTTTCCTCCTTAGATAATTGGTTGTGAAACTTATAACAGCTATCTACACAAATATTATAACACAATTAAATCTAAGTGCAATACAAAAGTGTAAAAAAATACAAAGATTTTGTTAAGTATTGTTATAATAGCTATTTTAAGACAGTTTTAGTTGTGAAAGATGTATTATAACAGTGTGTTTTGCTGTACTATAATTTTGAAACAGAATGAAACATTTCACAATATGGCATGATTATTCACAATCTATCCTTTTTTTATCTTCATTTTACTAATAAAAAAAGAGCATTATCAAACTAAATTTGATAATGCTCTTTCAATTTAGCGTTTCAGGAGGGATTCGAACCCCCGACCGTTCGCTTAGAAGGCGAATGCTCTATCCTGCTGAGCTACTGAAACAGTACTAAATTATTATACCTAAAGACGAACATTCTGTCAATCGATTTTACAGCCTCATTCCGACTCTTCGGTTTCTTTTTCTTTACCCTCTAGTTTATGCTTTTTTGAAAACAACATAAAGGTATAGATAACCAACATTACCACCGCCATGATCAGCACTCTTGCTGCTAAGGTAAAATTATATAAAGCTGCAATGGCACTTAATGCAAAGAAAATAATAGTCATATTTTTAACTGTTTCAAGAATGGGGCGTTTTCTTCCCATTGGATTTGGTCTATTATCCATTCGTTACTCCTTTGTTTCCTTCGTTTTATACATTAATAAAGCTGAAGCAATTGCTACGTTCAGTGATTCCGCTTTTCCAAACATCGGAATCGTCACTACGACATCAGCTAGTTCAATTACATCCCTAGAGACCCCTTGACCTTCATTACCAACAACGATAGCTACATCTGTTGCTCCTTGTAAGTCTGAATAATCCTTTGAGTTTCGATGCAATGCTGTAACAGCCACTTGAACACCCTTCTCTTTGAGTATTAGCAAGTATTCTTGTAAGTTCGCTTGGAAAACTGGAATATGAAAATGACTTCCTTGCATTGAACGAAGAACTTTGTCGTTATATAAATCAACCGTTCCTGTTCCTAAAATAACCGCATCAAATCCAGCAGCATCTGCTGTTCTCACAATCGTTCCTAAATTACCAGGATCTTGAACCGCATCTAGCACAATTAAGCGGCCTTTATGAGGTAATATCTCCTGCTTAACAATTTCAACAACTGCTAAAATCCCTTGAGTCGTCTCCGTCATTGATAATTTATGGAAGACGTCTTGTGATACAACTAGCACCTGTACATCTGTTTGAGCTAACAGATTTTCATAGTCTTCAAGACGATTACTGGTAACCACTATCAACTTAATCTGAGCTCTTTCTTTAATCGCTTCTTCAACAAGGTGTTCCCCTTCAAGAAGATACATCCCTGCTTTCTTACGACCTTTTGCAGTCTGAAGTTTGACAAGCTCCTTAATTTTTTCGTTCTTAGTTGAACTAATGCTTTCCATATAACTACCCTTTTAATCCTTCTATTGTATTAATGAATTTTTTTACTTCTGTCTTTTGATTTTGATGAAATCTACATTTCATCGGTACAACGAAAGTCTCCTCTTTCTCTAAAAAATGCAATATTAGTTTCGGATTTCCTAAGAGCCTCCTCTCAAAAGAAACTTTTTGAATACGATTTGATGGGATAACGATGGGTCTATTTGCTCTCCAAACACCTTCTTTAGAAGTTTCAAACAGAACGAAACCATCTTTAGCCCAAAAGAGTACAAAGGTTTGCTCTTCTTTTTCTAAAGCAACTAAGCTATCAGCATCCGTCATTTCAAATCCGAAGAAACTAATTTGACTTTTTAAATCCTCGATGATTTCCATTCTTATTCCCCTTCTTTCGTTTCTGGGTTGATTTCTTAGAACTTACTTCTTTCTTTTTCGGTTGTGTGACTGGTTTTAATTGTCCTGCATAAAATTCAAACTGAACCAGTTTATGTTTTCCTGCAACTTTCTTCAAGTCTCTTAGTTCACGGTCGTTCACTAGACTCAGAACTAAACCATCTTTCCCCATCCGTCCTGTACGTCCAGAACGATGTGTATATTGATCCGTTGAGTCTGCAAGATCATAATGAATAACAAGTGGTAAATCTTCAATATCCAGTCCCCGTTGTGCTACATCGGTACTAAGTAAGAACGGAATATGCCCTTTTTTAAATAAATCAATCGCTTTTTTACGTTCCGTTTGATGAGCATCACTTGATAAAAGTGCAACTGGGACTTGATGAAACGATAACTTTTCTCCGAGTAACGCGGCGTTTGCAATCGAATTAACGAAAACTAATGCTTGCTTTGCATTTTCTGAGAATGCTAACTTTCTTAATACTTCGTCACGTTTTCTAGTTGGACATTCAATATATCCATGAATTACATTCGCATGATCAGCGTTTCCCTCTGAAACTTCCACAAAAGTCGGTTGTATATTAATCCATTTATTCACTTCTTCTAAATTTTTATTCTTGGTCGCAGAGAAACATAACACTTGTCTTTCAGAAGGAAGCTTCTTCACAAGTTCTCTCGTGTTGTTCAATTGCTCTGGATCAAGTAAATAATCTGCCTCATCTAATACAAGCAGTTCTACTTGATGTAGCTTTAATTTACGGAGTTTTGAAAGTTCTAATAGTCGACCAGGTGTTCCAACAACAATTTCTGGTTTTTCTTTTAACTTCTCTACTTGTCGTTTAACGTTTGCTCCACCCGCTAAAACTTGTACACGGATTTCTGACGATTTCCATTCTCTAATCACCGTTCCAATTTGTTGGGCTAATTCTTGTGAAGGCGCCACAATCAAAGCTTGGAGTGTCCTATCTGCTTTTACTCTTTCCAAAATAGGAACGACATACGCTAATGTTTTCCCAGTCCCTGTTGGTGAGATGGCTACGATATCTGTCCCCTCTTTAATCAGTTCTTGTGTCTTTTCTTGTATCGGTGTTAATGTGTGGAAGCCATGTTGCTCCCAAATAGTCTTTGTATTCATAAGTGTCCTTTCCGATAACCATTGTTCTTTTGAGTCCTATTCATTTTAACGAAGAAACTCCTATACTTCAAATAGTTTCAACGTTTCTATAAAAAAGAGAACTGCTGTTACACAGTTCTCTTTACTATTTTCTATTAAAGTGCCATTTTCTTTTCTAAATATCGTTGCCCTTGTTCAAAAAGCAAACAGATAATCCAGTAAATAATTGCTACTAAAATATAAACCGTCATATAGTTTTGTTCACGACCACCTACAATTTTCGCATTTTGGAAAATATCAGGTAGTGAAATCATCGCAACAAGAGATGATCCTTTAATCATATCCAGTAACACATTACTTAATGGTGGTATTGCAATCCGAAACGCTTGAGGAACGATTACTTTTTGTAAAGTTTGACGATAACTCATCCCAAGAGACATCGCTGCTTCCCATTGGCCATTATCCACTGCATCCATTGCCGAACGCAACACTTCAGAAATATACGCGCTACTTGCAATACTAAAACAAAGAAGCGCACAAACTAAAGCTGGTAATGTTATTTTTAAGAATGGTAAACCAAAATATAGTAAGAATAAAAACACAAGAGTTGGTGTTCCACGCATAAAGGACACATGAAACGTTGCAACCCATCGTAGAAAACGAAATCTGGAGCGCCTCATTAATACGAGAGTAAATCCTAAAATCGTTCCGAATACAAAGCTTGTTAATGCGACTCCTAATGTATATCCTAATCCACTAAGAATAAACCAAAAATTGTTAATCGCAATACTGATATCGATGATTTTATTTAACATATTAGTCTACATCTGAAATATCGATTTTTTCTGTTTTAAATTCTTTAGGTTCTGTTACGTCTTGACCAGCGAAGAATTGTTCAGAGATTTTTTTCAATGTTCCATCTTTCTTCATTGCATCCATCGCTTCATTGAACTTATCACGTAATACAGTGTTATTTAATGAAATTGAGAAGCTTGAACTATAAGGGTTTGCGTAAACACCTTCATTAATTTTAATGTCGTATTTATCTTTAGCAAAAGCGACCGCGATTGATTGTAAGTAGTAATCGTTGATGATTACATCTGTACGTCCGTTAACTAAATCAGACATATATACATCATTAGTTACGTTGTCATAAACAACTAATTCAGCACCAAGTTTTTTAGCAATCTTCATGTAGTTTGTACTAGCTGCACCTGCTGCTTTTTTACCTTTTACATCAGCCCAAGAATGGATGCCTGAATTATCGCTTCCACGAACAACCATTGATGTAAATGAGTATTTATGAGGTGTAGTGTGCAAATAGTCATCGAAGTTTTTTGCACCTTCTTCAATTGAATAGTTGGCGATATCTGTCATACCACTATCTAAAGCTGTTAACATTCCGTCAACACCCATTTCCGTAAATTCAACTTTAAGGTTTAAACGCTTCGCAACTTCCTTCATGATTTCCACATCGTAACCAGTTAGTTCATTATTATCATTATGGAATGATTGTGGATATAAAGTACCTGCTGTTGATACTTTAATGACACCAGATTCAACAATTTTATCCCAGTTTGCTTGCGCATCTGAAACTGATACAGTTGTTTCCTGTGTTTTTGTTGTGTTTGCTCCGCATGCAGCTAATAATGTAGCTACAGCAACGAAACCAGCTTTCATCCATTTTTTCATTGGTTTAACCACCTTTTATTTATTTTTCAACAATCAAAAAGATAGCACATCCATCCCAAAAAAACAAAGATTAAGTCTTGAAAAGAAAACAAAAAAATGAAACAGATAATTTACCTGTTTCATTTTTTAGTTTTACTCTTAATAATTTATTCATTCTGAAACGTTGTTATTATATTGCTTGCAACTTTTTCAGAGATTCCAATCTTCCGTAACTCCTCAACACTAGCATTTTTTATTGCGGTAGTAGTCTTAAAATGACTTAAAAGTTTCTTTCTAATTTTCGGTCCTACTCCATCTATTAACTCCAATTTCGAGGAAAAAGTATTCTTGCTTCTAACTTGTCTATGAAAAGTTATAGCAAATCGGTGAACCTCTTCTTGGACTCTTTGAATCAATTGAAAGGCTTGTCCTTTTCGATCCAGTTCGATGGGAGTAAATTTTTCTCCATAAATTAAAGAAGCTGTTTTATGTTTATCATTTTTAACCATCCCACAAACCGGAATAGATAAGCCTAGTTCATCTTCTAGAACTTCCATAGCAGCTTTCATTTGAATTTTTCCACCATCCATTAAGATTAAGTCAGGAAGGGCAGATTTTTCTCTTAGCAATCTGGAATAACGTCTTCTAATCACTTCTTGCGTCGTCGCGAACTCATGGCTTCCAAGGACCGTCTTCACCTTAAATTTTCGATAATGTTTCCGATCGGGTTTTCCATCTCGAAAAACAACCATAGCAGAAACAGGATTCGTACCTTGAATATTTGAATGGTCAAAAGACTCAATCACTGACAACTTTTCAAGTCCAAGAGCTTGTGATAACTCATCTAAAGCACCTAATGTTTTTAACTGACTCTGCTCTTCTCTTCTAAACTTCTCTAATAAAGAAATCTCACTATTTTGAGTCGCTAAGTTTAGCATTCTTTTTTTAGATCCTCTTTTTGGGGATACGGCTTTTACACCCAGTGTCTCGGATAGTAAATCAATATCTAAAGCATCCGGAACTAAAATTTCTTTAGGTAAAATATGGTTTTGATCTTCATAAAACTGGATAATAAAGGATAGAACTTCATCTTCAATTTGATCATAAATAGGAAACATCGCTGCTTCCCTTTTAATAATCGTTGATTGTCTTAATAAAAATACTTGAATTGAAATCCATCCTCGATCAACAAAGTACGCAAATACATCTCGATTCGTGAAATCAGAACTCATTATGTTTTGCTTCTCAACCGTTGCTTCAATGTAATGAATTTGATCACGATAATCCATAGCTTTTTCGAATTCCAATCGTTCAGAGGCCTCTAACATTCTCTGATTCAAATCATCTTTAATGGCTTTTACATCTCCATTTAAAAAGCGTTGAATTTTTTTTATTTGTGTTTTGTACTCTTCCTCAGAAATTTCATGGTCGCAACAACCGATGCACTGTCCTAAATGATAATAAAAACAAGCTCTGGTTTCATTCTTCCCACATTTTCTTAATGGATAAATTTTTTGAATGAGTTGTTGGGTAGACGTAGCAGCAGTTACATTAGGGTAAGGCCCAAAATAAATTCCTCCATCTTTTTCAACTTTGTGAGAAATCACTAATTGCGGATCCCTCTCTGAAGTGATTTTTAAATAAGGATACATCGTCCCTTGTTTCAACTTAATATTGTAGTACGGTTGATATTTTTTTATCAGGTTAATTTCGAGTAAAAGAGATTCTTTATTTGTCTTTGTCACAATATACTCAAAATGGTGGATTTCACTAACTAGTTTTTCAGTTTTCGTATCATGTGCACCTCTGAAATAAGAACGAACACGATTTTTTAAATTCTTGGCCTTCCCAATATAGATAATCTCATCGTTACTATTTCTCATAATATAGCAACCCGGTAAATCTGGAAGATTCTTAAGTTTGCTTTCAATCAATTCACTAGCCATTTAATCTTCCTTTCATTCAAGACTAATAAAAAGTACATTCTATTTATAAAGCCGTTTTATATACCTCATAAGCAACTTCAGGAGTCACATCCCCATGTTCAGATAAAGCGACCTTCTTATGACGTTTTAGTCCTTCCACTAATGCTGGGATTACTTCTTCACCTAAACCTACATCACTAAATCGAGTAGGAGCACCTAGAGATGAGAAAAATATTTCTGTATTTGTAATAGCTTGTTCAACAATTTCATCGTCTTCTCCATGAAGTCCCCAAACACGTTTCCCATATTGAACTAACTTATCCCATTTTTGGTTTTTTCTAACTTTCATCATCGCTGGCAATACAATTGATAATGTTCTTCCATGGTCTAATCCATGATTTAAAGTGATTTCATGACCTAATGCATGAGAAGACCAATCCGTCGGAACACCTAAATTAATTGTCCCATTTAACGCATTAGTGGCACACCACATAAAAGTAGCTCTATCGTTATAATCAATATGATTTATATCAATAATACGAGGAGCAATCTCAATCAACGTTTGAAGGATACTTTCTGCATAACGATCTTGAAGAATCCCTCCTACTGGATAGGTTAAATAATTCTCCATTACATGGATGAATGAGTCTAAGAGTCCGTTTACTAATTGACGTTCAGGTAATGTATAGGTTAGTTCAGGCTCTAATACTGAAAAAACTGGAAACGTCTTTGGCCCTCTAAAACTTACTTTTGCATTTTTTTCAACAAAACTAATCACTGCTCCAGAATTCATTTCAGAACCAGTTGCTGGTAAGGTTAAAATCGTTCCAAATGGTACAACCTCTTGAACGGGTAGTCCTCTTCCAATTCCCCACCCAAATAAATCAATAGGATCTTGATCAAATAGACTAGCGGCTGAAACAAATTTAGTTCCATCAATGACAGAACCACCTCCGATTGCAAGTAAGTAGGTAAAACCTCCTTCTCTTACTTTATGGACAGCCTTCATTAACGTTTCAAATGTAGGATTTGCCTCTATTCCCGAAAACTCATCCCAATCTCGCCCTCCAAGAGCCGAAACTGCTCTGTCAAAAGCTCCATTTTTTTTGACTGATCCTCCACCATATAAGATGAGGACTTTTGCATCTTTAGGTATTTCGTTATCAATTTCCTCTATACGTTTTTTTCCAAATAAAATTTTTGTTGGATTTTGAAAAGTAAAATTTTGAATACTATTTTCCATTTCTCTTCACCTCATGCTTTATCAAATGATGTTTACTAAAAATAATTGACTCTAAGACTTCTAACAAAATAAACTGGACAATGCCCAGCTTACTTTTCTATTATCAATGAATCTTTGATAAGATATATTTATTTAACCTTTCCGCTGAAATCTCTTTTTCCAATTTTGAAACTTCAATAGGACTTAGAGGGATTTCACAAGTCTTATTGCCTTTATCATCATAAGAAACAACTACTTGCCCCACCTCTTCTCGATACTCGCGAACTACTTTTGAAAACAATAATGATAGTTCCTTTTCAACTTCTACCGCACAATGCTCTCTTAAAAGCTGAAATTGTTCCGCGATAATAGAAGGAATATAGTAACAATCTACTAGTGTCATTTCTTCTTCTTTAGATTTTTTATTGGATTTTTTACTTTTTTTCATAAACACCCTCGATTCTTTCTTCTTTTTTAGTATACAAAAATTCAAACAATAAGGCAAAAACATTAATTTTTCTTAATTTAATTGGTGCTGTTTTCCAAATACTTTAATTCATGGTAAAATGGGTTGGAAATATACTTTTAAGGAGTCAATATGCTTACAATAAATATGCTAACTCGTGCAGACAGCGTCAAAGGTCAAGGAGTGATGTCTGCAACAGAGGAACAAATTAATTTAGTGACTGAAGGTCTTAAAGGATACAAAGTAGTTGTAAACCAATTAAAGATTGCTGATATTAATCATATTCATACAATTAATCCAGACTTTCTGTTTAAGTCATTCTTAAACAATAAGAAGCAACCAACAATAGCATCAGTCCATTTCTTACCTGAAACGCTTGAAAAGAGTATTTCTCTTCCAAAACCAATAAAAGAATTGTTCTATAAATATGTTTTATCTTTTTATAAACAAGCCGATTATTTAGTAACTGTGAATCCACGTTTTATTGACGACCTCGAACGATATGGAGTTGATCGTTCGAAAGTTACCTATATTCCAAACTTTGTATCTCGTGATACCTTTTATAAAATCACTGATCAATCTAAAGGTGAATTAAGAAAGAAATTTGGACTAAATCCTGATCAGTTCACTGTTGTGTCAGCAGGCCAATTGCAAATGAGAAAAGGTGTTCTAGAATTTATCGATTTAGCTGAAAAAATGCCTGAAATACAGTTCGTTTGGGCTGGAGACTTTGCTTTTAAAGGAATTTCTGAGGGACGAAAAGAAATTATGGAACATATGGATGATCTTCCTGATAATGTTCATTTTCTAGGATTGGTTGAAAGAGACCAAATGAATAAATTTTTTAATATGGCTGATGTCATGTTACAACTTTCTTTTGAAGAATTATTCCCTATGACTATTTTAGAGTCCATGAATGCTAATATTCCTCTTCTATTACGTGACTTACCTGAGTACAAGCCAATATTATTTGACTACTATTTAAAAGGGACAAGTCAACAAACGTTTAAAGAACAATTAACTAAACTTAAAGAAGATCCTGAGTACTATGCTATGGCATGTGAAGGCTCAAAACGTGGCGAACAATTTTACTCAAAAGAGAGTATTCTTCTTCAGTGGCAACAATTTTATGATAAAGTTGCAACAGAAAGAAATTTAAAATCATAAAGGAGCAACAATGACAACCAACGAAATTAAACAAGGAAAGCCACTCTCACCTACCGCTCAGAAGGTAATGAATATCGCTTCTATTTTAGGAGCAATTGCGACAGTCGTATTCATTGTTTGGGCTTGGCAAAAAGGCTTATTCACTTCTGAAGAGACTTTATCTGCATATATGTTACAGGCTGGAATTTGGGGGCCACCAATTTTTATCTTTCTCCAAATCTTACAAACAGTTGTTCCAATTATACCTGGCGCTCTAACAAGTATTGCTGGAGTTTATATTTATGGAAATATTATCGGGAATGTCTACAATTACATCGGTATTATTATCGGTTCAATTATCGCATTCTACCTTGCACGTCAATACGGTCAACAATTCGTAAAATCAATGGTAAGTGAAAATACTTATAATCGTTATATTAATTGGCTAGATAAAGGAAAATGGTTTGACTACTTTTTTGCTTTTATGATGTTCTTCCCAGTTTCTCCGGATGACTTTTTATGTATGTTAGCTGGTTTAACAAAGATGACTTATAAAAAGTTCATTATTATTATTCTAGTCTTTAAGCCGTTTACATTAGCTGCTTATACCATCGGATTAAGATTCATCATCGATTGGTTCTGGGCATTCTTTAAATAAACAAATCCCCCTGAGAATTTCTCTTCTCAGGGGTTTCTTGTTTTAATAATCTTTTTTGAATACTTGAACAGTTGCAATCACAATCCCACTAATAAATACACTTAAAGCCAATAAAAGGCCAGCAAGTAATAATGGGTTTTTACTTAAGCCTCGTAGCCATCCAACAAAAGTGCTTGTATCCTCATCATTAAAAGACAATATACCTTCATTATTAGCTTCAGACGTAGTTATAGCTTCTTCAGTTGTTGTTTCTTCTACTACTTTAGTAACCTTATGAACATTACTTTTAATCGCTTTTGTTAAAGTTGGAAAAGTATTTTCAACGATAATTTCATCGCCAACTAACTTATAGGTTGGTTTTGAATCGCCTTTGGTAATAGCTTTAATATCTTTTTCTACTTTTATTTTCTGACCATCAATTTCATGAACACCAGCTTTTAAAACTGTTTCTTCACGATATTCCGTAAATGCTTTTTCTAAAATAGCATTCCCAAATTGAGCTCTATAATACACGCTAGTATTATAATCACTCCAACTCCCTACTCCCATTAACACTTCGATTACTCGTCTGCCCTTTTCTTTGGCTGTAATAACATGGTTCAAGGCTGCGTTTGGAGAAGATCCAGTTTTAAAACCATCAACATGGAAATACCCTTGATTCATACCGCTTGCTAATTGGTTTAATGTGTAGAATGTTTCTTCTACTACCGTTCCTTCCATTGTTGTCACTGCTGGCTCTCTGGTAATTTCAAGAAATTCAGGGAAATTTTTTAAGAAATAATAAGATAAAGTTGCTAAATCTCTAGCAGTCGTTTGATTATATTCATCCGGAACACCTTCCACTGTATATAATCCACGGAACGCAGATACTACTGCTCCACTTGGATTATAGAACTTAGAATTCGTCATACCAAGTTCTTTTGCTTTATCGTTCATCATTTTAATATATTCTTCATTTGATTGACTGATAGCGTGCGAAAGCATCACAGTAGCTACATTTGAGGAAGGATACATCATTAAATATAATAAATCTCTAACTGGATATTCAATACCTGCTCTAATTTGATTATTACTAATATCATCAATTGTAGAAATAGCCCTGTCTAATTCTGTCGCTGTAATTTTCGTATCTAATGTAATTTTCCCAGCCTTAATAGCTTCATATACTAAATATGCTGTCATCAGTTTAGTAGTACTAGCAGGATCCCATAGTTTATCAATATGGTCACCGTATAAAATTTGACCAGTTTCAGCATCGACTAAAATGGCACTTTCTGGTCGATAATACTCACTAACATCATAACCATATCTTTGAGTGATATCGAAAATCTCATCTTCAATAGAAAGTTCTGTTGATTTTTGCTGAGTCATTTCTTCTTTATTTTCCAGAGTGACCGTTGTTGCTACTTCAACTGTTTCTTCTACAACAGTAGTTTGCGAAACCGATTCGTTCGTCGTCTCCTGCGCTGAAATCGGCGCTAAACTAATTAATACAAAAATACAACTCAGCACTCCAAGTAGAAACTTTAAAGTTCGTTTATTCATCACTATTCTCCTTACAACACATTTTATTCTAATAAGATTCTCTCCAGTTTTCAAATAGAAAAAGCAAAATCATAACAATTTTGTAATCGTTACGAAATTTGCTTCCAAAATTTTTCCACTCTATTCATTAATCTGTTGAATCTTTCAATGCGTCTATCTACTATCGAAAATGCTAATACATTTTCATCATCTAATTCGAAAGTTCCAATAATAACTCCTAATTTTTGGAATTCTTTTGAAATACACTCAAAAAATTCTGCTAAAGATAGATGGGTACAATTACTTAATCGTTCATCAAAGGAAATCTCTTTTAACTGTTTTAACTGTTTGAGTTTTTTTATGACTGTGTCAACATTATCTCTCCAGTATATTCTTTTTGCATAAGATTCTTTTTCTAAAATATGGAGTAGAATGAACCAATAATCGTCCAATAATTCCTCTTTAGTAACATTAAAATCATCATTCCACTCATCACAATCTTCTTGGAACTCTTCCAACAAAAGTCTAGGATCCTCAAAATAATTTTCTAATAATTCTTTTACGCTTTGATTATCGTCAGTGATAATTTCCGAAATTTGGAGATAACAATCTTCATCGGAATCACTATCCACTTCGACAGTTTCACTATCAAGTGTCTCTTCAAATTCGAATTCATCTTTCCTTTGACTCTTACGATTAAATAACCACATAATTTTTCCTCCTTTTATGGAGTTCTTTAGATTAGTATAACAAACAATTTTCCAAGAATAAATATCAAATTAAAAAAGCAGAAAGATTTCTCTTTCTGCTTAACAATCTGTTTAAATAGAATCCCCATTAAAAATAGAGTTTTTTACAATCACATAATCCACTTTACGAATGGCTTCAATATCTTTTCCGCCTGCATATGAAATTGATGATTGCAAATCTTGTTGCATTTCAATTAAAGTATCTTGAAGCAATCCCTTATATGGAACGACAATTTTTTTCCCTTCCACATTTTTACGTTCCCCTTTTTGGTACTCAGAAGCACTTCCAAAGTATTCCTTGAATAATTGACCATCCATTTCAACAGTCTTACCTGGAGACTCTTCATGTCCTGCAAAAAGTGAACCAATCATAACCATTGTGGCACCAAAACGAATAGATTTAGCAATGTCACCATGCGTACGAATTCCACCATCTGCAATGAGAGGCTTACGAGCAGCTTTAGAGCACCAACGTAGAGCCGCTAATTGCCATCCACCAGTACCAAATCCTGTTTTAATTTTTGTAATACATACTTTTCCAGGTCCAATCCCTACTTTTGTTGCATCTGCCCCAGCATTCTCAAGTTCACGAACGGCTTCTGGCGTTCCTACATTTCCAGCAATTACAAAAGTTTCTGGTAAATGTTTTTTTATATGACCAATCATATCAATCACAGAATTTGAATGACCATGGGCGATATCTATTGTGATATAGTCAGGAACTAAGTTTTTTTCTTTTAATTCTAGAATGAAATCATACTCTTGCGGTTTTACACCCACACTAATAGATGATATTAAACCATTCTCTTTCATTCGTTTTACAAATGGCAAGCGACTTTGCTCATCAAAACGATGCATAATATAAAAATAACCATTCTTCGCTAAAAACTCTGCTACAGATTCATCAATAATTGTTTGCATATTAGCAGGAACTACTGGAAGTTTAAAAGTGAACTTCCCTAATTTTACTGTAGTATCACACTCCGAACGACTATTTACAATACATTTATTTGGGACTAATTGAATATCCTCATAATCGAATGCATTTAACTCAAACATAAATTTCCTCCTATATCGTTAATGCGTACGTAGGTAGTATACATGATTTTCTACTATAATGCATGTAATTATTTCTTTCCTAATAAAAATATTTTTACAAAAAAATAAGCCTGGGATAAACCCAGACCTATTTCAACGAATTAATCTTTTCCACTTCCGAATAAACGAAGGATATCTAAGAAGATATTGATAAAGTCAAGATATAATTCTAAAGCACCTAGAATGGCAATTCCTTCAAGTGCTGATTGTCCTTCGAAGTAATCATACATTCTTTTTAGTTTTTGTGTATCATAAATTGTTAATATGATAAAGATGATTAAAGAAATACCTGACATAATCCACTCTACCATAGAGCTACGGAAGAAGAATAAGTTAAGAAGACTTGCAAGAATTAGACCTATTAAAGCGCCCAATGCTTGTTGACCCCATCCAGTTAGGTCTTTTTTTGTTGTAAATCCTACAACAGATAGCCCTACGAACAAAGCACATGTAGAAGCAAATGCTTGAACAATACTTCCTAAATCATATACAAAAGTTAATGTAAAGAATGTTAACCCTGTTAGTGCTGCATACAAGCAATACATGACCATATAGCGAATAGGATTTCCTAGGTTCTCGTAATTAGGTCGCATTAAAAATACAAGAACTAATTGCAATAAGAAAATTCCCCACATTCCATATCCATGTGTTGTTACCATGAAATTATAAAATAGACTGAATAATGCCGGAGTCGTGCTAAATAAATAAGCAACAACAGCAGAAATTGCAATTCCTCCAAACATCCATCCGTAGACTTTCATGAAAAACTGATTTCTTCCTTCAATACTAGATTGAACACCATAATGATTATTTTCCATTATTTCGCCTCATTTCAATTTAATATAAACGTATTATAGCATATCTTTTACTAATCCGTAAATAAATTGTTCTGGTTCAAATGGTTGCAAGTCATCCATCTGTTCACCTAATCCAATGAATTTAACAGGAATATTTAATTCATGACGAATAGAAAGGATCACTCCACCTTTTGCAGTTCCGTCTAATTTCGTTAAGATTAGTCCTGTAATGTTGATTGTCTCTCCGAATTGTTTTGCTTGCACAAGAGCGTTTTGTCCAGTTGTCGCATCTAAAACTAATAAAGTCTCATCTGCTCCCGTTTCAATTTCACGGGAGATGATACGATTCATCTTTTCTAACTCTTTCATTAAATTCACTTTATTTTGAAGACGACCCGCTGTATCGATTAATAAATAATCAAAGTTTTCTTCCTTCGCTTTTTTAATCGCATCAAATACAACAGAGGATGGATCTCCTCCTTCACGCCCTGATACAACAGGAACGCCAACTCGTTCGCCCCATACTTCCAATTGTTGAATTGCACCTGCACGGAATGTATCTCCTGCAGCTAGCAACACTTTATTGCCTTCTTGTTTTAATCTCCAAGCGATTTTACCGATAGTTGTTGTTTTACCAACCCCATTCACGCCGACAAACATTAACACAGTTGGACGACCTTCTGCTTTCTTCAATGCAGATAAGTTGTCTTCCCCTTTTTCGTAAATGTCGACCATCTTCTCAATGATGACTTCTTTGACTTGGCCAGAAGTTGTAGCATTTTTTAAACGAACTTCATCTCTTAAGGCGTCCGTAATCGCCAAAGTCATCTCAAAACCTACGTCTGAAGAAATAAAAGTCTCTTCTAAATCTTCAAAGAAATCTTCATCGATTTCTCTGAAGTCTGCAAGAAATTCATTCAATCGTTCTGAGAAACTGCGACGCGTTTTTTCCATCCCTTTGTCATATTTTTCAATTACAATTGATTCTTTCTTTTCCTCATGTTTAATGACTTCGTCTTCACCAGTAAAGGCACGTTTAATTCGATCAAATAATCCCATATTTTCCCCTCACTTTACGCTTGTTTATTCATTTCTATAATATGATAAATAGCCTTAGCAACACCTGAGTCCTCATTCGTTGATGTTACATATTTTGCTACATCTTTGACTTCTTTTGAGCCATTGCCCATGGCTATTGGATAACCGACAACTGTTAACATTGGTAAGTCATTTTCCTCATCACCACATGCTGCCATTTCATCCAGTGAGATTCCTAGAATATCTCCTAACATCTTTAAGCCATTTCCTTTTGAAACATGTTTTGGAACAACTTCTAATAAAAATGTTCTTGATTTCATACAGTTGAAGCGTTTGAAGAATTCTTGTGGTAATTTTGCAATTCCTTCATCCAAGATGTCTTGAGCGATACAAAGAACAGCTTTATTAAAGATATGTCCCTCTTCGAAATCTTCTGGATTCTTTTGTTCAAACGTAATTGGATGCGGTAATGTATTATAAATTGACGGACGTCCTTCTGGAGGCGTTGGCTCATAAGCTCTCACCGTATCAACCATGACTAACGGAAGCCCTACTTTGGTTACTTCTTCATGACAATACTTCATATCTTCTACAGTGTGTCCTGTTTCATAGACGATTTCTCCATATTTTGTTTTTTGAATCAAACCACCATTGAAGTTAATGGCGTAATCATCATCTCCCATCAGGTCTAATTCTTCAAGTAAGTGAACAATACTTACAATTGGTCGACCTGTACAAAGAACTACTTTAATCCCATTTTTTTTGGCTAATTTAATAGCTTTTTTATTTTCTTCAGTTATCTTTTTTTCACCAGTTAATAATGTTCCATCTAAATCTAGTGCAATTAATTTAATCAACTATAAAACTCCTTTAAGCACTTCTGCTTTCATTATACGCACAGTGAACGTATCTCTTATAGTATACCATAAAATAAACCATTCGTATTATAAAAAAAGAGGCAGCGCGTATGGGCTACCTCTTACTCTTATTTCACGTCTTCTGTTTCGTCAAAGTCTTCAAACTTAACAGAAGCAAGTTTTGAGACCCCAGATTCTTGCATCGTTACTCCATACAATACATCTGCCTCTTCCATCGTACCACGACGGTGCGTAATCACGATGAATTGCGTACGATTTGTAAACTCTTTTAAGTAACGACCGTAACGCGCTACGTTTGCCTCATCCAGTGCTGCTTCAACCTCATCGAGTAAGCAGAACGGAACTGGCTTCACTTCTAAGATTGCAAATAGTAATGCAATTGCCGTAAAGGCACGTTCTCCCCCAGAAAGTAAGCTGAGTGATTGCAGTTTCTTGCCGGGTGGTTGAGCAATAATCTCAATTCCTGTTTCCAATAAGTTATCCGGATCTGTCAACTCAAGAGTTGCACGTCCACCACCAAATAAGCGTGGGAATGTGCGCTCAAATTGAGTACTTACCGCATCAAATGTTGTCTTAAAGCGAGTGGTTACTTCCTCGTCCATTTCTGTAATCGTTTCTTCCAGGGTTTGTTTTGCTTCTAGTAAATCTTGTTGTTGTGCTGTTAAGAATGTGAAACGTTCTTGCACTGCTTCAAACTCTTCAATCGCTAACAAGTTTACAGCACCCATTTGTTCGATTTGTTGTTTTAGGCTACGAACGAGTTTCGAAGCTTCTTCAATCGACATATCAAGTGTTGTTTTTGCAATCGCTGCTTCAAACGTTAACTCGTATTCTTCGCTCAAGTACGTCAATTTTTGGTCAATCGAAATTTCAAAACGATTCGCTTTTGTTTCTAAACGAGTCTGATTCTTCAACTGATCTTGTAATTGATGTTGCGCTTGAGTGCGGGATGCTTCTGATTGTTTTACATGAATTTCAAGAACTGCACGCTCATCACGTAACTCTTTAATCAATGCATCTAATTCATCGACTTCGCCTTTTAACGCGTCAAATTCTTCTTGGATTTTAGCGTAAATTGCCTCATCTTCCTCTTGGTTACGAGACTGTTCCGATTTCTTAGAATGTAATAATTCAATTTGATCTTCTAAACGAGTTTTTTGAAGTTTCGTTTGATGAATTTCACGTTTTTCTTGGTTAAATTGCTCTTGTACACGAGCACGATTTGTACCAAGTTCTTGCAATTCTTTTTGTTTTTCTTGAATTTGTTGAGTTTTATCTTCATTCGATAATTGAAGGTAATCCAATTCTTTTTTCAAGGATGCATTTGCTTTTTGAAGAGCCACTAATTTCTCATGGTTTTCAACGTATTGTTCTTCCAATTGCTCATATGCTTCAATGAGTTCATCCATTTCAAATTGGTTTGCTTGTTGAATACGTTCGTGTTTTTGAACTTCTTCAAGCGCAAATCTTGATTGGAATTCTAGTTGGTTGAGGGTTTGTTCCAATTGAGTATGACTCGCATTTAATTCGCGATACTCTTCTTCTAGCTTGTTCTTTTCAGCTGTCACTTTTTGGAACTGTGCTGACAATTTTTCATATTCAGTCTTTGCTTCTTCAAATTGCTTCGTAACAGTTTCTAATTGGCTATTACGACGTACAAGAGATTGTTGTCCAGAGTTCTTAGAAGCTCCCCCCGTCATCGAACCGCCCGCGTTTACGACATCCCCTTCAAGTGACACAATACGATAGCGATAACCAAGTTGTTTTGCTAATAATTGCGATACTTGTAAGTTGGTCGTCACAAGAGTTGTTCCAAGTAAGTTTTTGATAATAGAAGCATATTTTTGTTCTGTTGACACAAGTTGACTTGCGATACCAATAAAGCCGTCCACTTTTTTAGCTTGATTCATAACTGCGTCAGGTACTTGTTTTTCTTTAATAATCGATAATGGTAAGAATGTTGCACGTCCTAGACGATTCGTTTTCAAATACGTAATCGCTTTGGCAGCAGCCTTCTCGTCTGTTACAACGATATGTTGGCTCGTCGCTCCTAGCGCGATATCGATGGCTGTCGTTAATTTCTCATCCACACGAATAAGTTCTGCTACGGAATTGACAACACCTGGTAAATCCGATTTATGCTTTAGAACTTCACGAACGCCTTGATAGTAACCAGCATAATCTTCAGATACTTGTTTCAAGCTTCGAACGGTTGCTTGTAATTGTTGAAGATGACGTTCCTTTTCTATCCCTTCATTAGAAAGAATAGAGTGTTGCTCATTGATTTTTGATAATTTTTCTTTTAGAGCTAGAATCTGTTTTTCAGAACTTGCTTTTTCTTTTGTGAGTTCTTCAATTTTTTCAACGAATTGATTTGCTTTTTCTTCTAAAGCTCTGTGTTCTTCATCAAAGGAATCAAAACGTTCTGTCATTTTCTCTTGAGTGTTTTGGTTTACTTCCATAGACTTCTCAAGGTTCTTCTCTTGGTTGAGTAAGCGTGAGATTTCTTGTAATTGCTCAATATAACGATTTTGAAGCTCTTTAACGCTTTCCTCGTTACTTTGACTTAATTGGTCTAATTCTTGGACTAATTGGCTCCAAGCCTCTTCTACGTTCTTTAATTCAACCTTACGTTCTACTTGATTCTTTTCAAGAAAAGCTAATTTTTCTTCCACTTCTTCTAACTCACGAAGAGCAGCAGCTAGTGCTTCTTGATTTTCTTCATCACTACGTTCCGCAAATTGACGACGTTGTTCAAAGACTTTACGTTGACCATCCAATTGTTCGACTTTTTGGATTAATTCTACGTATTCTTCTTGCTTTGCATCAAGTTCTTCATTACGGGCTTCAAGTTTTACTTGATTTTCCTCGATGTCCAATTGAAGACTTTCTAAAGTTGCTTCTGTTTGCGCTAATTGCTCTTGCAGTTGCTCTACTTCCTGAAGGGCTACTTTCCACTGAGCATTCAACGTTTCGATTTCGACTGCTAAAAGAGCGGTTTCCACATCTTCTAGCTGTTCTTTCTTAGAAACGTAAGCAATCGCCTTTTCACGTTGCTCTTCCAGTGGTGCTAATTGACCTTCAATTTCGTGAAGAATATCTTCTACACGATTCAAGTGGTCTTGTGTTTGATTCAATTTACGTTGCGCTTGATTTTTACGGTCTTTGTATTTTAATACTCCAGCCGCTTCTTCGATAATCATTCGACGTTCTTCAGGCTTTTCATTAAAAATTTGCTCAACCTTCCCTTGAGAAATCAAAGCAAACGAGTCTTTCCCTAAACCTGAGTCCATCATTAAGTCCGTAATGTCTTTTAAACGTACTGGTTTCTTGTTAATTAAGAAATCACTTGTCCCATTACGATTCAAACGACGCGTTAACACAACTTGTGTTTGATCGGTTGCCAACACTTTGTCTTCGTTGTTGATATATAGATTAACTTCAGCAATATTCACTGGTTTTCTAGTTTGAGAACCTGCGAAAATGACATCATCCATCCGTTTTCCACGTAAACTCTTAGCCGATTGTTCCCCAAGAACCCACTTAATCGCTTCAGAAAGATTGGACTTTCCACTACCATTAGGTCCTACAACCGCAGTCACGCCTTTGTCGAATTCAATTGTTGTCTTATCGGCAAATGATTTAAATCCCGACATTTCAATTTTTTCTAATTGCATGCTTTAATCCTTTCTTTCTATGAAAGCGAACTCTTTGCTAGTTCTTCCATAGTCAATTTTGCGGCCATTTGCTCGGCTGCTTTCTTCGTCTTGCCGCTCGCAGTCTTGTATTTTTTTCCATCCACAATTAATTGAACAGTAAAAATTTTATCGTGCGAAGGCCCTTCTTCTTTAACTAATTCATAACGGATGTGTACCGGACCATTTTGTTGCAAGTATTCTTGTAAATCTGTTTTGAAATCAGTAATTAGTTCATATCGTCCATTCTTAATTTTAGGAATAACGACTAGATTAAGAAAACGTTGAACCTCGTTCACTCCTTTATCAAGATAAAGAGCGCCGATAAAGGCCTCGAATACGTCACATAGAATAGCTGGCTTCTCACGTCCACCGCTCAGCGTTTCTCCTTTTCCAAGCAGCAAATACTCATTCAAAAAACATTCCTTCGCAAGCACAGATAAGCTATCCTCGCAAACGATTTGAGCTCGTAGTTTCGTTAATTGTCCTTCTTGGAAGTGAGGAAATTGTCGAAAGAGCCAATCAGAAATTGTTAATTCTAAAACAGCATCTCCTAGAAACTCAATACGCTCGTTATAGATTCCCTTCATCTCTTTATGCTCATTGGCATACGAAGAGTGAGTCATCGCTTCCATAAGCAATGCCTCGTTCTTAAATGAAATATCGAACTTCTCTTTTAAAATTTTTGAGAGTGTTTGTATCTCCTTCATGATGGCCTCCTGAAAAAATCCTTATCTTTAACATTATACGAGTTTTAGGGTTGGATTACAAATGTACTCCACAATAAAACGGCTTGATTAATAGGTTCAAGCCGCTTTATGAATATTATTTACGATAGCCTTTGACACAATATTGATTTTTTTCTTCGTCATAATTTAATGATTCTACGAGGGTACGTTGTTGAAGCTGATTTAACTCTTTCGTCTCCGTCACTTCTAACCATTCTTCATAGTATGTCATTTGTGTTTTGACTTGTTCTTTTAAAAATTCTTTTAACCGTTCAATATCCGCATCATTGACTGCAGATATTTGAATAGAAGGATAAAGATTCGGTTGAAATTCACCTTCAATCAAATCTGTCTTATTATAGACTGTTACCATCGGAATTTCTTGCATTTCCAAATCGTTCACTAAATCCGTAACCGTCTTTTCATGTAGGGAGAACTGGGAATTTGACGCATCCACCACATGCACTAATAAATCGACATCTGCACTTTCTTCAAGCGTCGATTCAAAAGCATGAATCAATGTAGTTGGCAGTTCTTGGATAAATCCTACCGTATCCGTTAAAGTCACTTCAAAGTTTGGGAACAAGTCCACCTGTCTGGTTAATGGATCCAATGTCGCAAACAATTGATCCATTTGATATGCGCCTGCCTGTGTTAATTGATTTAAAATCGTTGACTTTCCAGCGTTCGTATATCCGATTAATCCAATCTGGAACCCGTTTGAACTCTTTCTTTTCTCACGTGAACGTTCACGGTGTTTCTTGATTTGTTCTAACTGTTCCTCAATGTCTTGTATTTGCTTACGAATATAACGTCTATCTGTTTCTAAGCGAGTTTCCCCAGGACCACGAGTACCGATTCCCCCACCTTGACGAGATAAACCTTCACGTTGTCCTGAAAGACGAGGGAGCAAGTAGTTTAATTGCGCGAGCTGTACTTGAAGTTTCCCTTCTTTAGAACGAGCACGCATTGCAAAAATATCGAGAATCAATTGCACACGGTCAATAATACGACAATTAATCGTTTCATTGAGATTTTTCACCATCGACCCTGTGAGCGATTGATAAAATACAACAAGATCCACTTCTAGTTCATCGACTAGATGACTGATTTCTTCCACTTTTCCTTTTCCAACAAGCGTACGTCCGCTAATCGACTCCCGTTTTTGAGTCACAGTAGCAACAACTTCCCCCATCGCTGTATCGACTAACTGCGCAAGCTCTTGGTTCGCATATGCAAAATCCTCATCCGTTTGCGTCGTTTGTACGCTTACGATTAATACGCGTTCTCTTTGTTCCATTCTATCCCTCCTCTACAAAAGCTGATAGTTCTTCTAGTAGTTCTTCTTTATCTGCTGGATGCTCTAATAAATTCACCCAACGAATTTGTGGGAGACGGTTTCTAAACCACGTTAATTGACGTTTTGCGTATCGTCTTGAATTCTGTTGAATGGTCGCAATAATCCCCTCACGCGACTGCTCTCCTTCAAAATACGGAATCCATTCCTTATATCCAATCCCACTAATCGATTGGATATCTAAGCCTTTTGATTTTTCGTATAAATCTCTAGCCTCTTCTTCCAGGCCAGCCTGGGACATCAGTTCTACACGCAAATTAATGCGCTCATAAAGAAGCGCTCGGTCTGTATTTAATCCAATCACAAACGCATCATAGTGCGGCGTCTTTTGAATTTTTAAGCTGGAAAACTTCTTACCTGTTGCATGAATGACTTCTAGCGCACGAATCACGCGTCTAGGATTATTCACCGAAATCTTCGCAGCGGCTTCTGGATCTACTGCATTTAATTCATTCCAAAGAACTTCAGAACCTTTTTCTTCTAGCTCTTTTTCTTTTAGTAAACGATAATCCGGATTATTCGAGCCTTCGCCGCTATAATGGAATCCATATAAGAGTCCTTCAATATAGAGTCCTGTTCCACCAACGATAATCGGTAGCTTCCCACGACTCGTAATCTCTTTAATAGCTGCTTCTGCCTTCTCTTTAAAGTCACTTGCAGTAAAAAGTTCATCCCACTCACAAATATCTAGCAGGTGGTGAGGAACGCCTTCTTTTTCTTCCTCGGTAACTTTTGCTGTCCCAATATCAAGCCCCTTATACACTTGAAGCGAGTCTCCATTAATGATTTCGCCATTGAAGTGTTTTGCAAGTTCGATACTGAGAGCTGTTTTTCCTACCGCAGTTGGACCCACGATAATCATAATTTTTGGTAGCTTATCGCTCATAATTCTCCTTTAATTGCAACGCCTTTTGCGGATAATCCGTAAAAATGGCTTCAATGTTTAGTTCAAAGCAACGGTTGATGTCTGCATCTTCATTCACTGTCCATACACGTAAAGGCAACTGATTCGTATTCCATTCAATCGTCCAATCAAGCAACTTCAAATCAGGATGATACGATTCTTTTTCAAGCATAGCATCCCCTTTATTCGCCCACTCGACTGACTCAAACAGAAGTCCAATTTCTTGATCTGAATTCATTTTTTTGAGTTCTACAAGTGTATATGGATTAAAGCTAGAATAGACGATTGAAAACGGCCAAGTCTGGGTACCTTGCAGTGCAAGACATTTCTCAACTAGACCTTCATATTGAATAATATCTGTTTTTAGCTCGATATTTAATTGTCCGTTAAAGTTCAATTCTTTTAATAAATGAAGGACTTCTTCCAGTGTTGGAATCTTCTCACCAGCAAAATCGTTCTTAAACCAACTTCCTGCATCCATTGCTTTAATTTCTACTAGCGTTAAGTTTCTGATTTCACCAGTACTATTGGTTGTACGGTCAACCGTTTCATCGTGAATCACGACTAACTGTCCATCCTTTGTTAAATGGACATCGAGTTCAATACCGTCACTACCGACACGTACCGCTTCTCTAAAAGATGCGAGTGTGTTTTCTGGATGAGTCCCTTTACTTCCTCTATGTGCAAAGATTTTTGTCATTTGCGTTCACCTTCTGCTCGTGTATCATTTTCTTGTTTAATCGCGTTTGAAATTTGTAATAATTCTTTTGCATTTTCAAGTGTTAATGCTGTAATCGTCGTACCTGAGAGCATACGTGCTATTTCTTCTGTGCGTTCTTCTGTATCCATCACTTTCAGAATCGTATGCGTACGTTCACCTTCTTCAACTTTCTCAATATGAATATGCGTATCCGACATACTTGCCACTTGTGGTAAATGCGTAATACTCAAGACTTGAGCGTATTCTGAAATATAGTGCATCTTCGAAGCAATCGCCTGCGCCACACGTCCGCTGACACCTGTATCCACTTCGTCAAAAATAATCGTTCCAACAAGTTGTTCTTTTGTGAAGATAGATTTCATCGCTAAGGTAATACGAGATAACTCCCCACCTGAGACAATCTTGCTAAG
Source organism: Granulicatella sp. (assembly GCF_057274575.1). Classification (NCBI taxonomy): domain Bacteria; kingdom Bacillati; phylum Bacillota; class Bacilli; order Lactobacillales; family Carnobacteriaceae; genus Granulicatella; species Granulicatella sp. The sequence goes on from NZ_DBHISP010000005.1 coordinate 33,143, forward strand.
AGGCTTCAACGGTTCCCCTTTATTCGTCGAAATGTAAAACTCAACGATATCAATCCCGGTTTCGAGTAAGCTATCTGAAGTTTCAAATTGAATGGCAAATTGCGCATTCTCCATGTAGAGACCGTGTAATTCGCTCACAATATCTGCTTCTAAGCGTTTAGCCACTTCACGACGAATACTTGAAATCTTCTTGGAAATCTCAAATGCTTCAAGAGTGGCCTGCTTCAACACTTTTTCAGTTTCAGCGATTAAAGCCTCTTTATTTTCAATCTTATTCAAAGCGTCTCTTGCTTTATCTTGGAAGGCCAGAATTTCTTCTGCATCATCCCCATATTTACGTTTTAATTGATAGTAAACATCAAGACGCTCTTCAATAAAAGCAAGGCGTTCTTCATCAAATTCTGCATTTTCGATTTCATGACGAATCGCACTTGCAGCATCTTGCAGTTGATAGTAAGCCTCGCTCATTTGAGTAGAAAGTGCCTTAAAGTTTGTTGAAATGGACTCCAAGCTTTCCACTTCACGTGTCGCTTCACCGATGGCATCAACGCTTGAATATTCTTCCCCTTCAAGGGCAGCAAGAGCTGTTTGAAGTGCGGTTTGGATTTTTTGGAAGTGCGTGAAGTATTCTTTTTCTTCGCTTAACTGCTCTTCTTCACCCACATAAATATTGGCTTCTTCGATTTCTTGAAGCTGAAATTTCAATAGATCCACACGTTGTGCGTCTTCTTTTTCTGCTGTCTGTAGGGCTCTTAGTTCTTGTTTAGCTGCTACGACTTTTGAATAAATTTCATCGTACTCCAACACCAATGGGCCCATTTGATGGTGTGCGAATTCATCTAAAAGCCCTAAATGTTTCTCTTCATTTAATAATAAGAAGTGCTCATTTTGGCCATGGATATCGATTAAGTAAGGTCCGATTTGTTTGAGGACCGATACTGTAGCTAACTGTCCATTAATACGACAGTTTGATTTTCCATTTTGCAATAATTCACGTTGAATCATTAATTCATCTTCAACGACTTCAACCCCGAATTCTTGCAGCTTTTCAACAACAGCTGGATCCTCAATTCGGAATACCCCTTGAATCAAGGATTTTTCTTCACCATAACGAATCATTTCAAGCGATGCACGTTCACCAATTAATAGGCCCACCGCATCAATAATAATCGATTTCCCAGCGCCCGTTTCCCCAGTTAAAACCGTCATCCCTTTTTCAAACGTACACTGAACTTCTTCGATAATGGCAAAATTCTTAATATAAATCTCTTGAATCAAGTTCGTCACCCTTTACTTTTTTAATCGTTGCGCTTCTTTAACCGTCTGACGCGAGAGTTCTTCAAACGAATGAACCTCACTTGGTGTTGTATTTTTTAAATGCGCTAAAAATTCAATATTTCCACTTCCACCAGTGATTGGTGAATACGTTACTTTTTCGACAGTAAATCCGATTTGTTCACTGAAGCTTAAAATATCCACTAATACATCCTCATGGACTTTTGGATCGCTAACAATTCCTTTTTTCCCGATACGTTCACGACCTGCTTCGAATTGTGGTTTAATCAATACAAGCACGTCTCCGCCTTCTTTTAGAATCGGTTTTAATGGCGGTAAAATCAGTTTCAACGAGATAAACGACACGTCGATGGATGCTACATCCGGTTGCCCTTTTGTGAAATCATCTGGAGTTGCGAAACGAAAATTCATACGTTCCATAACAACGACACGTTCATCTTGGCGAAGTTTATAATCTAATTGGTTATACCCCACATCGAGCGCATAACTTTGTTTGGCGCCATTTTGTAAGGCCGCATCTGTAAAACCACCCGTAGAAGCCCCGATGTCTAATAAAATCTTTCCATCGACACTGACATCAAATTCTTTTAAGGCTTTTTCTAATTTCAAGCCGCCACGAGAGACATATTTTAATGGTTCGCCTTTAATCATCAATGAACTCGTCACAGGAATTTTTTCCCCTGGTTTATCGTATCGGTTATGATTCACTGCATCCACAATCTGTCCTGCCATAACAAGACGTTTTGCTTTTTCTCTAGAATCCGTCAACCCTTGTTGGACGATCAGAATATCCACACGTTCTTTTTCCATTTTTTACTCCTATATTTCTAAATACGTTAAAAACTCAATGAGAAGAGCCTTTGTTTGTTCGTTCTCTAAAGTATCATCTACTTCATCCAAAGCACTCTTACAAAAGGCAATTTCAGTTGAAAGGGCTTCTTTTGCGCCTTCTACTCCTAAGAGACTCGGATACGTATTTTTACTTAATTCTGAATCCTTACCTGTTTCTTTCCCAGTTTGTTTACTTGTCCAACATACATCTTGTAAGTCGTTTTGAATTTGGAATGCTAGGCCAAAGTGTGTTGCATAAGAAACAAAAGCTTCTTTCATCTTCGCATCATCGACAAAAAGATTCCCAAGACGAACAGCCGCTAGTAGTAACTCGCCTGTTTTCTCACGATGGATTTCTTTCATTTGTTCGAGAGTAATCGTCACTTCTTCACTAGCAATATCTTTCATTTGGCCAGAAATCATGCCGCTCATACCAGAAGCACTCGATAAAATCTTCACGGCTTCTACTAACTGACTCGCATCTAAGTTAGTATTTGAAGCCACTTCGAATGCTAATGTCAGTAATGCATCGCCTGCTAAAATCGCAGTGGCTTCATCAAACGCCTTATGCACGGTTGGACGACCGCGACGTAAATCATCATCGTCCATTCCAGGTAAGTCATCGTGAATAAGGGAATACGTATGAATCACCTCTAGAGCACATGCTAAGTCTAACACTGCTTCATTGCTCGCCGTTCCAGCAAAACCAACTGCAAGCGTTAAGAGAGGTCTAATACGTTTCCCACCCGACTGTACCGCATAAAGCATGGCTTCTTTCAAGCGAGCTTCTGTTGGTCTTTCTTCAATAAGCTTTGTTAAGTGATTGGCTACGTCTTGTTGAAGTTGTTGAATGACAGCCTTAACCATAGGACTATGCCTCTTTTCCTTCTGCATTCACTGTAATCATTGCTCGAACAGTTTCTTCTGCTTTTGTTAATGTTTCATTACAAAATTGACTAAGTTCCATTCCTTCTTTAAATTTATCTAATGCTTCATCAAGTGGAACATTTCCACTTTCCAATTGTCTAACGATTTGTTCTAATGCAGACATTGCTTCTTCAAATTTTAATGTTTTCTTCGCCATTATAAACTCTCCTTGTTCTTTTCATTAACGGTCGCATTTACAAGACCATCACTTAAACGAATCTCTATTTCTTCATTGTTTTCAATTTGTTCTACCGAATTTACGATTGTTCCATTTTTAAACACAATACCATATCCACGTGTCATGATTTTTAATGGGCTGAGTAAATCTAATTTCTCTACTAATTGTTGGAACCTAATTTGCTTATCCTGCAAGTAGTTTTGATTGCTATCAAGTAATTGCTTTTGCAACCATTCGAGTTTTTGCTTTTGTTGAATTAATAATTGTTCTGGAGACACTAATTGCAGACGGTGCGTAATTTGCATCGATTGTTGTCTTGCCAGGTGGAGTTTTTGTTGCATTCCTTGTAACAACTTCAATCGCAATTGATCCACTTGCTGTGAATAGACTTCATACATCCGCTCTGGTTTTACAAAAATACCAGACTTCTCTAGCTTACTTAATAACTCTTTTCGAGTATTCAACTGATTGAGCATCGTTGTTTGTAAGCGACCAGTCAAGTTTCCAAGTGTTAAATGGATATCATTGAGTACCGGCGTTGCAAGCTCTGCTGCGGCAGTCGGTGTTGCTGCACGTTGGTCAGCTGCAAAGTCTGTCAAGGTCGTATCTGTTTCATGCCCCACACTTGAAATGATTGGGCGGGAAAATGAAGCGACACGTCTTACAACCGGTTCTTCGTTAAATGCCCATAAATCTTCGATGGAACCTCCACCACGACCAATGATAACCACATCTGCATCCGATTGTTCTACTAAGTCTAAGTTTTTAAGAATGCTTGGAACCGCGTGTACTCCTTGTACCACGGTTGGATATAACACGAGCTGTGCGATTGGAAAACGGCGAGCAACTGTTGTTTGAATATCTCTAATAACGGCACCTGTATCACTCGTTAAAATCGCAATTTTCTTTGGAAATACAGGAATTGGTTTCTTCGGTCCAGAAAAAACTCCTTCTTCAGTTAATTTTTTCTTCAACTGTTCATAGGCTTGATAAAGAGCCCCTACACCATCTGGTTCCATGTGCTCGATAATCATTTGGTATTTACCAGATTTCTCATAGACCGTAACACGACCAATCACAAGAACTTTCATTCCTTCTTCAGGTTGGAATTGAATTTTCTTATAAGCGCCTTGGAACATGGTCGCAGCGATAATGGCATTTTCATCCTTCAAGTTGAAATACTTATGCACACTATTTTTATTAAAGTTTGAAATTTCTCCCGTCAAATAAACACGGTCTAAGTGCGGATCACGGTCAAATTTAGTTTTAATATACTTCGTCAACGCGGTGACGGTTAAGTATTCTTGTTCCATGTCCTACTCCTTCTTACTTTTTGCATTTTTTACGGTTTGGGCTAGTAACATCGCAATGGTCATTGGACCAACTCCGCCAGGTACTGGTGTAATAGCACTTGTGAGTGGCGCCACTTCTTCAAAATCAACATCTCCGCAGAGTTTTCCAGTTTCATTACGGTTAATCCCAACATCAATCACAACGGCTCCTTCTTTTACGAAGTCTTTTGTAATAAGTTCTGCTTTCCCTACTGCACTAATGAGAATGTCAGCGCGTTTTGCAACTTTGGCTAAATCTTTTGTACGGCTATGACAAACCGTAACTGTTGCTCCATGATTCAATCCTAAAAGTGCCATTGGCCGTCCCACAATTGTACTTTGACCAATGATAACCATCTCTTTTCCAATAAGGTCAATATTGTATTCTTTGAAGAATTCCATAATTCCTTGTGGAGTACATGGGACAATCGATTCATCTTTTTGAAGTAACTTTCCTAAGTTTACTGGGTGAAAACCGTCGACGTCTTTTTCAGGAACGATTGCTTCTAAGACTGCATCTGTATCGATATGTTTTGGCAAGGGTAATTGCACCAAAATCCCATGAACGCTAACATCATGGTTGAGTATATTCACGTATTCTAATAACTCTTCTTGTGTCGTTTCTTCACTGAGGCGAATCACGTTTGAATGAATGCCTACTTCAGTAGCAGCGCGTTCTTTATTGCGCACGTATACTTGGCTAGCTGGGTCTTCTCCAACAAGAATAACCGTTAGCGAAGGGGTCACTCCACTACTAGAAAGCTGTTGTACTTCCTGTTTTAGTTCTTCTCTTATTTTTCCAGCTAATGCTTTCCCATCTAGAATTTGCGTCATAGAAGTCTCCTTTTTCTAATTAATCATGTAAACTTGATAAAAACAAAATATGTATGGTGAAATTAACAAATGTGTGAATTAACATATATGTTAATTTTTAGGGGTGTATCCAAAGGATTGTGCTCTGACTTAAACGCAGTGGTTTATTGGCTTTCTAAGTTGAAGTAAAACTGCAAATAATTCATATTGAAATGTCTTATAAATAAACATTTAAATACTATCTGCAATGCCCACACCCAAATCCTTCGCACTGTGAAGGATTTTCCAACGTTCCATTTCTGATCGCGATTGCTCACATTCTTTGTAGTTGAACTCGGGCTCACAGGACTGACGTCCACTTCCTGATATGGCCGCACGACTCGTTCCGAGTCCTTTGCGGCATATCAGTCCAGTGATTCAGTCCCTGAGCGTTCGCCCTCGTATCCTGAAGTTGAGCTCGAAAAGGCATAGGCTCAAGCCTTTCGAGGTTAGTCCGCACGGTCTTCTAGACCGCTTACGGCCAACCTGCGAACCGTCATCGCCTATAAGCGCCTTTTCTCGCATCCTGTTTTAAAAAAGAGTCTGAAACGTTTGCTTCAGACTCTCCTCTTAGAATCTTACCCATTTACAAAGTTTGATAAGATACCATTAATAAATTTCGCTGATTTTTCATCACTGTAAGTTTTGGCAATTTCAATTGCTTCGTTTAACGCTACAGTTTGTGGAACTTCTAATTCTGGAGAAGTCATCTCAAAGATTGCTACTCGCATGATGATCAAGTCTAAACGTACAATACGATTTAATTTCCATCTCTTAGAGTGTTTTTCAATTAATCTATCAATCTTTTCGAGATTATTTTGTACTCCTCTTACTAATGCTATGCTGTAAGTAATTTCCGGAACTTCGTTTAATAAATCTTCTTCCGTAATTGCATCGCTAGAATAAGGTGAATCTTCTGAGCATTCCAACGCAAGACTGAGCGCATCCACAATGTGCATTTCAGGAGTCATATCTAATTGATAAAATGCTTGAATTGCCAATACACGTAGTGCTCGTCTTTTTAATGGTTTTCGACTCACTATTCATCCCCCAATTCAAATAATTCAGTTTCTTCTTGCTTAACCGGTAAAATATCATGAACATGAACATTTACTTGTGAAATAACAAGTTCACAACTGAAAAGCAATTGTTCTTTAATTTTGTTTTGTAATAATAATGCTGTTTTAGGAATTGAAACCCCATAGTCTACGTTTCCGTAAATATCGATCACAAAGGCACCATTTTCCTCTGTTAAATATGCCCCTTTAGATAGTTCTTTCCCGCCAAAAATGGTATTTAATAAACCAGGAACAGGATAAAATCCTTTTACTTGTGCAGCAACAATCCCTGCAATACTTTCAATTACTTCAGGCGCAATTTCAATCGCTCCTAGTTCTTTATCTTTAGAATATTTCTTCATTTGTTCCATTTTGTAACCTCCTTTTTTACTAGAAAATTACTCTTTAAAAGATTTTCTCAGTCTCATTTAGTTTACCATGAAACAGGTATTCTAACAACTACAGTCCATTTTAAAGGATGATTAATTCACAAGGAACTTGTTGAATGACTTCGCTGCCAGTTTGATTGATAATAATGTCATCTTCAATACGTACACCACCCACACCTGGAAGATAAATTCCTGGTTCATTTGTAATCACATTTCCTGGTACAAATGCTTGTGTTGCAATGCGAGAAACATTTGGTGCTTCATGGATTTCAAGACCGATACCATGTCCTGTTGAGTGAGTGAAGTATTCTCCGTATCCACGACTTGCAATATAATCACGAGCGATTTTATCTAATTCAACCCCTGTTTTACCAGGACCAGCTGCTTCGCTTACTTTTAATTGAGCTTGCAAGACAACATCGTGAATTTCTTTTAATTTGTCGATGGGTTCACCAACTGCGATTGTTCTTGTCATATCTGACACATAACCATTGTAGTAGCAACCAAAGTCTAGTGTTACTAAGTCTCCAGTTTCAATCACTTTCGCACTCGCAACTCCGTGAGGCATTGAAGAACGAACCCCACTTGCAACGATTGTATCAAATGAAACTCCTGTCGCACCTAATCCACGCATATAGAAATCTAATTCATTTGCCACTTGGATTTCAGTCACACCTGGTTTGATGAAATCTAAAATGTGTAAAAATGCTGCATCTGAAATACGACAAGCTTCACGAATCGTTTGGATTTCTCCAGCGTCTTTCACTTCACGAATTTTTTCGACAATGTTTTGTGTTGGAATTAATGCTGTATCAAATGCATCTTCAAAAATTTCTAATTGAGAAACTGAAACATGGTCTGCTTCAAATCCAACAAATTTTAAATCATTTTCGCGAATGATTTTTTCAAACGCTGGAACCCAACCTGTTTTGTGTTCAATCACATGAAATCCTTTTGCTTGTTGTTGAGCTTGTTGTGTGTAACGAGCGTCGGTAACAAAATAAGCATCTGTTAATGTGATTAATGCAAACCCAGTTGTTCCAGTAAAGTTGGCTAAATAACGTAAATTGTATGGACTATAAACAATGAATCCATCAATTTCTTGTTCTTTCATGGAATTTCTTACTTTTTCTAAACGTGTCATAAACGATCCCTCCAATGAAAATGGTAACTTTAGTATAACAAAAAAGAGCCTAACAACAAAGTCAGGCTCCTTGATTTTACTCATTTTTAATACTGATTAAATCGTTCTAATCGACGAGATACAATCTCCTCTTTCGATTTCTTCATCCAAAAATCTAATTGCACTTTTAATTGCTCACGTAATTCTGATGCAATTTGTTCATTAGATTTTTTCTTCTCAAAAATCACTCGGTCAACGATTTTTTGTTCTAATAAATCATGACAAGTAAATTTCATGAGTTCAGCAGCTTGAGCAGCTTTTGATCCATCTTTCCACAAAATAGATGCAAATCCTTCAGGGGAAAGAATAGAATACATTGCGTACTCCATCATCCAAACTTCATTAGCGACTGCTAATCCTAAGGCTCCACCACTTCCACCTTCTCCACAAAGGATGGCGATAATAGGAACTTTGAGATGACTCATAATACGGAGATTATCCGCAATGGCCTCTCCAATTCCACGTTCCTCCGCAGTAGCCCCACAGAAAGCACCCGCAGTATTGATAAAGGTAACAACTGGTCGATTAAATTTTTCAGCTTGTTTCATCAATCGTGCACTTTTCCTATACCCTTCAGGATGCACTTGACCAAAATTCGTTTTAAGATTTTCTTGAAGAGTATGTCCTTTTTCCATTCCAATAACGGTAACAGGAGTTCCATTTAAAGTAGCAATCCCACCTACTAAAGCCTTATCATCGGCATAATAACGATCTCCATATAATTCAATGAAATCGTCAAATACAGCTTTAATCCATTCTTTTGTCGTTGGACGTTTCACATCACGGGCCAACGACACAATTTTCATTGGTTTCATGCATTTGACTCCTTTCTATGAAGTACAAGAAGTTTATGAATCGTTTTTTTTATTTTTTTACGATGAACAACTGAATCAATAAACCCTTGCTCTACCACGGTTTCTGCAGTTTGGAAATCATCAGGAAGTTGTTGATTCATTGTTTGTTCAATAACTCTCTTCCCTGCAAATCCAACGATGGCTTTAGGTTCAGCAAGTATAATGTCTCCTTGCATCGCGAAGCTTGCTGTTACACCACCAGTTGTCGGATCCGTTAATACGGTTAAATAAAATAATCCTGCTTGGTGATGTTCTTCAACCGCCCCAGAAATTTTAGCCATTTGCATCAGAGAAAAAATTCCTTCTTGCATTCGAGCTCCCCCAGAAGCAGTAAAAATAACTACTGGCAATTGGCGTTTGATTCCTTCCTGAAAAGCCTTGGTGATTTTTTCACCGACAACTTGTCCCATTGAACCCATCATGAAAAATGAATTCATGACACAGCAAATGAAGCTCTCTTCTCCGATGGTAGCAATCCCAACAGTAACAGCTTCATTTTCTTTAGCAACCTTTGCTGCTTTTTCTAATTTCGCTTCGTACCCTGGGAAGGCCACATTCACTTTTGGTTTTTCATCTTCAAAAAGTTCTTCGAATCTGTCAACTGTAATTGCTAAACGTTCTGCAGCACTAATTCTAAAATGTCCATCACAATTTGGACAAACTTTAAGCGCTCCTAAATCTTCTTTGTAGACGGTCTTACCACAACCAGGACATTTAATCCATTTTCCATCTGGTACAGTAGGTAACTCAGACTGCTCAGACAAGTCTACTTTTATACGATTGATGGTGATATACGATCGTCTTTTAAACAGACCCATCTAATCACTCCTTTACTAAATCATTCTAATTCTCTTTAGGCTGATTCCAATGTTTCAAAAATTCCGATTCAACATAAGCGGTTGTATAATCACCGCGTTTGAATGCTGAAGAATCTAGTAAATCTTCCACAAATTCCTGGTTGGTATCTACACCTTCTACTACTAATTCAAATAACATGCGTTTCATTCTTAGAATCGCTTCTTCACGTGTCTTGCCATGTGCAATCAACTTCGTTAACATCGAATCATAGAAAGGTGGAATTTGATAGCCAGTGTATAGAGCAGATTCAATACGAACGCCCATTCCACCAACAGGTTGATGAAGGAACGTTACCTTCCCTGGAGAAGGACGGAACCCTTCAAATGGATTTTCAGCATTTAAACGACACTCAATGGCATGTCCTTGAAAAGTAATATCTTCTTGTGTAAATGGAAGCTCTTCTCCAGAAGCAATTTTGATTTGCTGTTGGACTAAATCCACATTCGTAATCATTTCTGTAATAGGATGTTCCACTTGAATTCGGGTATTCATTTCCATGAAATAGAAGTGTTTGTCCTCATCTACAAGAAACTCGATGGTCCCTGCATTTTGATACCCTACTGCCTTAGCAGCTCTGACAGCTGCCTCTCCCATATCTCTTCTAAGTTGAGAAGAAAGAGAAGGGCTTGGAGCTTCTTCAATGATTTTTTGATTTTTTCTTTGAAGTGAGCAATCACGCTCTCCAAGATGGACTACATTTCCATGTTGATCCGCTAGGATTTGTATTTCAATATGTTTTGCAGGATAAATGATTCTTTCCATGTACACATCTGAATTTCCAAAGGCTTGTAAGGCTTCTTGTCGAGCTGTGACAAATTGATGTTCAAATTCTTCAACAGACTCCACACGACGGATTCCTTTTCCTCCACCACCTGCGACAGCTTTGATTAACAGAGGGAATCCAATTCGCTTAGCCAGTTCAATTCCTTCTTCTATAGTTGGCACTACATCATCGCTTCCTGGTATAACTGGAACATTTGCAGCAATCATCTGTTTACGTGCTTCTGCTTTATCTCCCATTTGAGAAATAACTTCACTAGAAGGTCCGATGAAAGTTATTTGACATTCGGCACACATTTTAGCAAATTTCGCATTTTCAGATAAAAATCCAAATCCTGGATGGATTGCTTGTGCGCCAGTAGTCACAGCCGCACTTAAAATATTTTCTACGTTTAAGTAAGAATCTTTTGAAGCAGCTGGGCCAATACAGACAGCGTGGTCTGCTAATTGTACATGAAGAGCTTCTTTATCCGCTTGGGAATAGACTGCTACCGATTCAATCCCTAACTCACGACAAGCTCGAATAATGCGGCAAGCAATCTCTCCACGATTTGCGATTAGTACTCTATTAAACATAGGCTTAACGTCCAATAATAAAGGTTAATTCAGCTTCTGCAACTTTCTTACCATCGACATAAGCAACGCCTTTACCGATTCCAGCATATTCTTTTAATTTTACGATATCCACTTGAAGTGTTAACACATCTCCTGGAGTTACTTTTTGACGGAATTTAACATTGTTTAATCCGCCTAAGTAAGCAGTTTTTCCTTTAAAAGAATCTAATTTTAATAATGGAATTGATCCAGCTTGTGCTAATGCTTCAACGATTAACACACCAGGCATTACAGGTTCACCAGGGAAATGTCCTTGGAAAAAGCTTTCGTTAAATGTCACGTTTTTACGTGCCACAACGTGTTCACCTGGTACTAATTCATCAACACGGTCAATATATAAAATTGGGTAACGGTTAGGAATTAACTCAGCTACGTCAGTTACTGTCATAATGTTCATCTTTATTTCCTCCTAAAATTGGGTTTAGCGAATCGCAAATAATTTTTGTCCAAAATCAACCATTTGGCCGTTTTCTACAAGGACTTCCACCACTTCACCGTTGAAGTCGCTCTTAATTTCATTCATGATTTTCATTGCTTCGACAATACATACAGTGTCGTTTGAAGTGATTTGTTTACCCACTTGTACAAATGGATCTGCATCTGGTGAAGATTGTAAGTAAACCACCCCAACGATTGGACTTGTAATGTATTTGGCGTCGGTTGCGACTTGTGGTGCTTCTTGAGTTTCAGCAGAAGAAGAGACACTCACTGGTGCTGCTTCCACTGGACTAGCCACATTTGCAACAGGTGCAACAGCATTAGAAACGACTTGAGGGTATTCCTCACGTTTACTAAATTGCACTTCGAACTCTTCGTTTGATAAATGAAACTCCGTCATGTTTGATTCATTGAACAAAGCCATTAGTTCTTTAATTTCTTCTACATTCATGTATTAATCCTTCCATTTCTTCACACAGATAACGGCATTATGTCCTCCGAAACCAAGTGAATTACTGATCGCTACTTCTACTTTCGTTGCGATACCAACATTTGGAGTTACATCTAAATCACAAGCTTCATCTTGCTCTGTAACATTAATCGTTGGTGGAATAAAATCTTCCTCAACAGCTTTCACACAAGCAATTGCTTCAATTGCTCCTGCAGCTCCTAATAAGTGACCAGTCATTGATTTTGTACTAGACACATGAACCTTATCCGCTGCTTCTTTTAATGCATAACAAATTGAAGTTGTTTCAGCAGAATCGTTTGCTGGAGTACCTGTTCCGTGAGCATTCACATAGTCCACTTCGCTTGGAGTTACTCCTGCTTCCTCGATGGCTTGTAAGATGGCTTTACCAGCACCGCTTCCGTCAGGATTTGGAGCTGTCATATGATAAGCATCTCCTGTTGCACCATATCCAACGACTTCTGCATAAATTTTAGCACCACGTTTTTGTGCGTGTTCTAGGCTTTCAAGAACAAGAACCCCTGCTCCTTCACCCATTACAAATCCGCCACGCTTTTTGTCAAATGGCAATGAAGCTGCATTTGGATTTTCGCTGCTTGAAAGAGCTGTTAAAGCCGCAAAACCTGCAATTCCGATTTCACAAATAGAACCTTCCGCACCACCGGCTAAAATAACATCGGAGTAACCATGTTTAATGTTACGGAACGCTTCCCCGATGGCATGAGTTCCTGTTGCACAAGCAGTTACTAATGACGTACATACACCACGTGCACCAATCTTCATTGAGATGTTCCCTGCGACCATATTACCGATAGCCATTGGAACAAATAATGGAGCTACACGAGTTGGACCTTTGTCATGCATTTTGATGATTTGGCTTTCCATTACGGTTAACCCACCGATACCAGAACCCACCATAACACCAAAACGGTTGTAGTCTGTATTTTCTGGAGTAATCCCACTATCTTCTACCGCTTGCATTGCTGCTGCAAGTCCGTATTGACAGAATAAATCCATTCGTTTTGCTTCTTTACGATCCATGTATTTTGTAGCATCGAAGTCTTTCACTTCAGCAGCCACATAAACATCTAAATCTTTTTTATCAAATTTTGTAATTGGAGCAATTCCGTTCTTGCCTTCTTTAAGGCCTTCCCAGAAGCTAGCTACATCATTTCCTAAAGGAGTGATGGCTCCCATTCCTGTAATTACTACTCGATTCATTGTTTTCCTCCTTTAAGAGATTACATGTATAATCCGCCGTTAACGTTTAACACTTGTCCTGTAACGTATTTTGTTTCCGCTAAGAACACACATGCTTCAGCAATGTCTTCTACTGTACCAAAACGACGTACTGGGATTTGTTTTTCCCACTCATTACGAATCTTTTCAGGTAATGCTTGTGTCATATCTGTATCGATGTATCCAGGAGCAATAGCATTTACTGTAATCCCACGAGAACCAATTTCTTTAGCAACAGATTTTGTTAAACCAATGATTCCGGCTTTACTTGCAGCATAGTTTGCTTGACCTGCATTTCCAGTAACCCCAACGATACTTGTAATGTTAATAATACTTCCTGATTTTTGTTTTACGAAAACTGGAGTCGCAAAACGAATCATATTGAAGTATCCTTTTAAGTTGATGTTCATTACATCGTCAAAATCAGATTCACTTATACGCATTAATAAACCATCACGCGTAATTCCAGCGTTATTGACTAACACGTCGATGCGTCCAAAACGCTCTTTTACTTCGTTAATAAAGCTTTCAGCTACGTCGAATTTCGAAACGTCTCCAACAAATGTCATCACTTCACCAGGATAAGCATCAAATTGAGCAAGTGTTTCTACATCAATTTCACGAGTACCGTTTAAAACAACATTAGCACCAAGTTTGGCAAATTCTAATGCGATTCCAAGACCAATCCCACGACGGCTACCTGTTACAACAACTGTTTTATCTTTAAATTTCATTTCGTTATCCTTTCAGTTCCTTTACTTTTTCAATGGTTTCTGACATTGCTTTAAGGCTATCTGTTTGGAATAATTGAACAGAAGCACCTTTTGCTTTAGCAATTTGTTTCACCATTTGCGTCAATGTTTTTCCAGGACCTACTTCAATAAAGACCTCTACGCCATCTTGAAGCATCCACTCTACATTTTGTTTCCATTTTACGGCATTCGTAATTTGATCACAGAGAACGTCTTTTGAAGGTACGCCTTCATGTGGTGTGCCAAGCGTATTGCTTAATACAGGGCATTTACTTTCGTGTAACTCTGCCACTTCCATCTCAGGAGCAAAACGAACTTTCGCTTCTTTCATTAATGGTGTATGGAAAGGGCCAGATACTACTAGTGGCACAGCTCTTTTAGCGCCAGCTTCTAAACATTTTTCGCTTGCAATATCAACTGCATCTGCATGACCACCAATCACTAATTGCCCTGGTGTGTTGTAGTTTGACGGAACAACAAGGGATTCAGGAGTAGAAACTTCACGGCAAATGTCTTCAATGACATTGTCTTCAAGGCCTAAAACGGCTACCATTTTCCCTTCACCTTCCACAACCGCTTCTTGCATATATTGACCGCGTTTAGCGACTAATTTTAAAACATCCTTAAAATCAAGGACTCCTGCTTCCACAAGCGCTGAATATTCACCAAGAGATAAACCAGCCGTCACATCCGGTGTGATTCCTTCTTGTTCTAAGACGCTTGTTAACGCATGAGAAACCGTTAATAACAACGGTTGCGTATATTCAGTTTGGTTGATACGTGTAGCAGGCTCTTCTGAAATAATGTCCGTCACACGATAGGGTAGAATGTTACTTGCTTCTTCAAAAACAGCTTTAGCCACCTCGAAGTGCTCAGCAATTTCTAAGCCCATTTGTGCTTTTTGACTTCCTTGACCCGGGAATAAAAATGCGATTTTCATGAGTTTCCTCCTATTGCGCTGTAAAAAAAATGGTGGAAATATGCTAAATAAGCATATTTCACCATTCCCTTTTTTCATTTAATTAAAAACGTGCAAGTTCTTTCTGGATGACTTCATGAGATTCGGCCATCAATTCTTGAATAATCTCTGAACAGCTTTGTTCTTTTGAGATTAAACCAGCAATTTGTCCAGCCATCATTGATCCCATTTGAGTATCTCCTTCCACTACGATTCTACGTAAAGCACCACGTCCGATCTCTTCTAAACGTTCAAAATCCGGATTTTCTTTACTAGTTTCCTCTTTTTCCGCTTGAAGATAAATCTTCGTTAATTTATTACGTAAAACTCGAACTGGGTGACCTGTAATTTGTCCAGTAATAACAGTATCGATATCTTTCGCCTTTAAAACAGAAGCTTTAAAGTTGTCATGTGCAGTACACTCAGTAGAAACCAAAAATCTTGTTCCTAGTTGAACCGCATCAGCACCTAACATTAAAGCAGCTGCCATTCCACGACCATCTCCGATACCACCTGCACCAATCACTGGTACACTCACTGCATCTACTACTTGAGGTAATAGAGCCATAGTTGTGGACTTACCAATGTGTCCACCAGCTTCCATTCCTTCTACTACAATAGCGTCTGCTCCTTCTTTTTCCATTCTTTTTGCTAAAGCAACCGAAGCAACTACTGGAATAACTGTGATACCAGCTTCTTTAAACTTCGCCATGTATTTGCCAGGACTACCAGCACCAGTACAAACCACTTTAACGCCAGCCTGACAGACAACATCCACTACTTCATCAACAAATGGACTTAATAGCATAATATTTACACCATAAGGTTTATCTGTTAAACGATTCATTTCTTCAATAAATCCTTTAACGACTTCGCCAGGAGCATGTCCGCATGCAACGATTCCTAGACCGCCAGCATTAGACACAGCACTTGCAAGCGCAGGATTTGCAACCCATGCCATTCCTCCTTGGATAATCGGATATTCAATTCCAATCATTTCGCAGATTCTTGATTTCATGTGTTACCATCCTTTTTTGTGATTATTTTTCAGCTAATTGTTTATCCACGTAGTTCACTAAGTCTTGAACCGTTTCTAGACCTTCTTCAGTATCGATTTTCACATCGAATTCATCTTCGATATCGTTGATGATTTGGAATAAATCTAAGCTATCTGCGTCTAATTCATCTTTAAGACGAGTAGTTAATTGTACTTCTTCTTCCTCTTTACCTAATTGATCTACGATAATTGCTTGAATTTTTTCAAATGTCATTGTGTTTTCCTCCAATATTTTAAAAATTATAATGTGATTGTGATGCTTCCCCAGGCAAGGCCACCGCCAAAACCTGATAGAAGAATTTTTTTATGTTCTCCGATTTTTAATGTTCCATTTTCTACGAGTTCATTAAATAAAATCGGAATACTTGCAGCCGAAGTGTTTCCAACATGATCGATATTCATTGGGAATTTTTCGATCGGTTGTTTTAATTTTTTAGCCACTTGTTCGACTAAACGACGATTTGCTTGATGTAACAAGTACAAATCAATATCGTCAGCAGTATATCCAGACTTTTGTAAAGTATCTTGGATATTGACTGGAACAGTTTTGCTGACTAATTCATAAACGCCTCGACCATCCATTGTCATGGTTGAAACTGTTTGATTTGTCATTCTTTTTCCAGCGACTAATGCCTCAGATTTCTGTCCATCATTTTGTAATGTTTCCGCCAAAAAAAATGGCTCTTCATCTTTTTGTAAAAGAACAGCTCCAGCACCATCTCCAAAGAGAATTGCTGTCGATCGATCGTCCCAATCGAGTGAACTAAGCATCGTTTCTGCTCCGATAACGATTCCGTATTTTCTTTGTCCGTGTTCTAACATCTTTAGTCCAGTAGACAATGCATATACAAAACCACTACAAGCTGCACTCACATCGAATGCAAAAGCATTCGTTGCTCCGATAGCTCCTTGTACAAGAGACGCGCAAGAAGGACTTGCTGCATCAGGTGTCATCGTTGCTACAATGATAAATTCAATAGATTCAGGATTAATCTGACTCTTTTCAACTAAGCGTTTTGCGGCTATTGTCGCTAAATCACTTGTTGTCTGTTCTTTTGCCCAATATCGGGTTTTGATTCCTGTTCTCTTTACGATCCATTCATCAGAAGTATCTACTCGTTTCGCCCAGTCATCATTTGTGATCACGGACGTTGGGAGATAGGAACTTGTCGCTATCACTTGAACCCCCACAATGTCTACTTCCCTTCTTGATTTGCTAGTACAGCCTCGTGTAAGAAATCATATAAATTATGAAGTCCCTTCACAAGAACTGCCATTTCTTCAGCGTTCATTCCTTCAATTGTTTTTAAAACTAATTTTTCATGAAATTTACGATGAAGACGATAAAGTAAGCGACCTTTCTTGGTCAGACCTAAAATTACAATTCTTCGATCGGCTTCGCTCTTCAAACGAACCACGTAGCCTTTTTTGACTAATGCATTTACTGCAACTGTTAGCGTCCCAACAGTAACATTCAATTTATTAGCGACTTCCGTTGTCGTATGTTCGCTATACATTCCAATCGCTTCAATGGCATGCATCTCTTTAATGGATAAATCATTAAATTGGCTTTGCGCCAGCGAAGATTCTTCAATGTCGAGCATTTGGTTAAAGACGTCCACCAAGTACCCGTTTATGGTCTCTAGAGTTGGTTCCATAAAAGATTTTCTCCTTTTGTTTGAATATCAAATCATTTGATGTTCAAAGTATATTATTTTTTACTTTGACTGTCAAACTATTTTTTTGTAATTTATTTTGAAATTCAAACTATCTTCAAATTTATTAGTGCTTACATTATGATAACAAAGGGATTTTAATTTTTTCATTTTCATAAAAACAACAATTTTGAAAGAAAACTATTCAGCTGCAAATATATGAAAAAAGCTAGATAGAAGGCTCTATCTAGCTTATGAACTACTTTTTGAAAACACATTTTCCGTTTACATAGGTTGCTACTACTTCCACTTTTAATAAGTCTTGTGGATGTCTTGCAACAATATTTCTATCTAAAACGACAAAATCGGCCAAATTGCCTACTTCCAACGTTCCGATATCTAATCGACTTAATGCTTTAGCGGCACCACTGGTATGCGCCTTTAATGCTTCAACAATAGAAATACGTTGTTCTGGCATTAAACATGGTTTCGGTATCTGTTTTTTAGTTTGACGGGCTACTGCATTAAACATAGTTTCAAAAGGAGTCACATTTAATACCACTGGCGTATCCGTCCCAAAACCAAGCGTCGCACCTTCTTCTAAGAAGGATTTGAAAGGGAACATATGACGCGCTCGCTCTGCTCCAACTTCTTCATCTAAAGTTTCATATCCGACTAATAAATGACTTGGTTGAACAGAAACAATGAGGGAAGATTGAGCCGTTAATGGAAGGTCTATAGGATCCATCACTTCTAAATGCTCAATCGTATTGAACTTATATGGTGCGTCAAATGGAGTTTCTTCTTGTGCCTTTTTAAAATTTTGAAGCGTTAAAGCAATGGCTTTATCGCCTACCGTATGAATTCTCATAGGCCATCCTTCTTTATTGGCAAGAAGCGTTAGGCGTTCCATCTTTTCTTCTGTTAAGAGTGGCCCACCGACGTCTCCTTCAAAAAATGGCATCGGATACGGTTCTTTTAAATAAGCGGTATGCGAACTTGTCACTCCATCATAAAATTGCTTTACACCACCCATTTGAAGCATTTTGGAACGGTATTTTTTGTACAGTTCACGGTTTTGTTCTACTGCCTCGCGCATCGCTGGGAAGAAGCTTACACGTACTGTGGCCTCTTTTTCCACTTTTGCGTAAAGCTCAGGATATACAATATCATCAGGACTCTCCCCCGTTAAGGCTACGTCCCCAACTGCCGTCACACCCATTTGGTTTAAGTATGACATATAATTCTTTAATGCCTGTTCTTCATCGTTTTTATAAACAGATAATACTTTTGATAAATAATAGATGGCTTTTGCTTCAAGAAATACTCCTGTAAGCTTGCCGTTTCTTAAAACTGCTTCTCCACCAATGATTTGTGGAATAGCTTCTGGTGTTAATTCGAGTATTTCTAGCGCCTTTGAATTAAACCAAATCGTATGAGCATCCCCTGCAATTAAACAAATAGGAATTGTCTTTGAAGCTTTATCAAGGTCTTCTTTCGTTGGCAAAATTTGCTGTCCAAAATCACTTGCATACCAACCAATTCCAATCTTCCAACCATTATATTCAGGAATGGATTCCGCTTGTGTGACCACTTCATCAATAGAGGCTCCCCCCACAGCTTTCATTTTCCCTAAATGGATTAAGGCAGACAAATATAAATGAACATGCGCATCTATAAAACCTGGAGTCACTAATTGATCCCCTACATCGATAACTTCCCCTACTAGAGTAGTATTGTAATCCAATCGGTTCACAATCACGCCATCTTTGATTTCTAAAGTCGCAGGTACTGCTTCATTTGTATCGCCAATAAAGATATTCTTACTTTTTAAATAATAGTGCATACTATAACTCCATCTTGAAATCTAAAAAGGCTTCATTGTATTTTGTTATCCATTCATTTCCTAAGAACTCATAATGTTCCAAAGATTGGATAACTTCTTCTGACGGATAGAACGTCTCATCTGAAGTTACTTCTGGGGCCATCAACTCTTTGGCTTTTTCATTTGGAGTTGCGTACCCAACAAATTCAGCATTTTTAGCAGCATTTTCTGGACGTAACATAAAGTTAATAAAGGCATATGCCCCTTCAATATTCACTGCTGTGTGGGCAATTGCAAAATTATCTGTCCAAACAGCACTTCCATCTTTTGGTAAAATATATTGGACGTTTTTATTCTCTTCAGCTACTGCAGCTGCATCTCCTGAATAACCCATCCCAATCGGAGCTTCTTCAAGTTTCATCATGGTTTTAATTTCTTCATTGAGAACTGCGCGAACATTTGGTTTTAATTGTTTTAATTTTTCCTCAGCTGCTTTTAATTCAGTTTCATCCTTTGAATTTAATGAATAGCCCAAGGATTGGAGAGCCATCCCTAATGCTTCACGATTTCCATCCAATACAAGAAGTTTGTTTTTAAACTCTTCTTTCCATAAATCTCCCCATGATTGGATACTTTCGGGATCGATGTACTTCGTATTCACCATAATCCCAACCGTTCCCCAGAAATAAGGAATCGTGTATTGATTTCCTTGATCAACGGGACTATTTAATAAGAAAGAAGAAATATTTTCTAGTCCTTTAATCTTTGAATGGTCTAATTTTTGAAGTAAATTTTGATTTACTAATTTGGTAATACTTGATTCACTTGGAAAAACTAGATCGTATCTAGTTCCACCTTGTTTCAATTTAGCTTCCATCGCATCATTGGAATCAAATGTTTCATATACCACTTGAATTCCAGTTTCTGCTTCAAATTCTTTGATTAATTCTGGGTCGATATAATTCCCCCAGTTAAATAGGAACAATTGTTGTTGTTCTGAAGAAGAACTCAATTCTTCTTTTGCCTCTTTGTTTTGAATAATATTTTTTACTCCAAATAAAATAGCTACCATTGCAAGGATAGCAATCATTAAAGTGACTAGTCTTTTCATTTATAACCCCTTCTCATTAAAAAACTGCTTTTAACAAGATTCAACTCCAAATTAAAAGCAGTTTCATTATTATTTTGATTTAACGTAGTTTTTTCCGTTCGCAGCTGGCCCTTCAGATTTACCAATGAATCCTACCAATACAATAATAGTAATCAAATATGGAGCAATCGTCAAGCCTACTGAAGGAATATCTTTAATAACTGGAATGTAGTTTCCGATAACCCCTAAACTTTGAGCAAGACCAAAGAGTAAAGCGGATAACATCACACTCACAGAATTCCATTTACCAAAGATCATCGCTGCCATTGCAATAAACCCTTGACCCGCAATGGTTGTCGCAGAGAAGTTCAGTGTAATCGATTGAGCAACAATAGCTCCTCCAATCCCTGCTAAGAACCCTGAGATTAATACTCCTGCAAAACGCATATGATAAACATTAATTCCTAATGTATCAGCTGCTTGAGGATGTTCCCCAACCGAACGTAGACGTAATCCAAATTTTGTTTTATTTAAAATCATCGAACAAATAAAGGCTAACCCAATTGCTAAATATGCTAAAAGGAAAGTGTCTGTAAAGAAGATTTGACCGATGATAGGAATCGAACTAAGAACTGGGATTGTCGTCTTCCCAAAGTAGTTCGTAATAATCTCCGTTTGTCCGAGTTCGTTATACAAAAGTCTGCATAAAAATACGGTTAAAGCGGGTGCAAGTAAGTTTAACACCGTTCCTGAAATAATATGATCTGCACGTAAGTAAACAGTAGCTACAGCGTGAATCACCGAATAGCATGCTCCAGCAAGTGCCGCAACAAGGAGCGCTACCCAAGGTGTCCATGCGCCCAATTGTGGTGCAAATGCTAGGTTGAAAACTGCAGATGCAAAAGCACCTATAACCATCGTTCCTTCAAGACCAATATTAACAATCCCACTTCTTTCAGAAAATACACCACCAAGTCCAGTTAAAATAAGAGGCGTTGAATAGATAAGCATATTTCCGACAATTACTTGTAATAGTGTGACTAAATCCATATCTATTTACCCCTTTCTTTTCCCAAAACTTGGAAATTTATCGACAATCACTTGCATTAAATAGTTCGCCCCAACGAAGAAAATAATAAAGGCAACTATAATTGAAACAACCTCCGTTGGAATTTTTGCAAGTAGCGGCATAGAAATTCCACCAATCCGTAAAATTGCAAATACTAATGAAGAGAATAAGATTCCAAATGGATTACTTAGACCTAGTAGCGCTACCGCCATTCCATCCCATCCAATACTTGGTAAGCTTTCAGAAGCAAAAGCATGTTGGAAAGTTCCTAACCCTTCCATAACTCCTCCAAGACCTGCAAGACCACCAGAGATTAGCATCGCTAGAATAATGGTTTTCTTTGCGCTCATACCGGAATACTCGGCCGCGTGTTTATTTAGCCCTACTGTTTTCAATTCAAATCCGGTCGTTGTCTTATTCATTAAAAGCCAGACAACAAACACAGCAGCTATTGCAATGAAGATTCCACCATGTAAGGTAGATTTGCTCGTTAATTGATATAAGAAAGACATTTTTAAGCTAGCGGCTTCTGGAACGGATGCAGTAATTTCTGCTTTTTCTGTTAGAACTTCACGGATCACATAATTCACAATATGCAATGCCGTATAATTCAACATAATCGTCACGATAACTTCACTCGTATTGAAGTAAGCTTTTAAATAACCCGCAATCCCTGCCCATACAGCACCTGCAACCATCCCTACAAGAATACATAAAGGAAGTAATACGATTTTAGGTAAATCTGGGAAAAGAAGTCCTGTTGTAACAGAAGCAAACCACCCCATCAATGCTTGACCAGCAACCCCGATATTAAAGAACCCTGCATAACTCGCAAATGCAAAACCTAATGCAACAAGAATGAGTGGTGTAGCTTGTCTTAAAGTTTCACCAATATAAAATGGTTTTCCAAGAGAACCTTTTAAAAGAGCTGAATATCCTTTAACGGGATCAAATCCAAATACTGCCATAATAATGGCTCCCACTAATAGCCCTAAAACAACTGAAAGGACAGGAATAATCACTTTTTTATAACTCGTACCTTTCATTTTATAACTCCTCCTGTTTCATGGCTCTTACTTGTTCTCTTGTAGAACCAGCCATTAATAATCCTAATTCTGTTTCATTTGTTTCCTTAGTGTCTAACACATCCACAATTCTGCCTTCATACATAACGGCAATTCGGTCCGCCACGTTTAAAATTTCATCTAGTTCAAAGCTCATTAGCAAAACTGCTTTCCCTTTATTTCTTTGTTCAATAAGGCGTTTATGGATATATTCAATCGCGCCAACATCCAATCCTCTAGTTGGTTGTGCTGCAATTAATAGACTTGGATCACGCTCAATTTCACGAGCAATAATCGCTTTTTGCTGATTTCCTCCTGAAAGGGACCCAGCCGAAATAGTAGGACTTGGTGTACGAACATCAAATTCTTCAATTAATCGTTCTGCTAAATCGACAAATGCTTTTTTATTGAGAAATCCATTTTTTGAGAGAGGCTCTTTATAATAAGTTTGAATTCCAATGTTCTCATCTAAGCCCATTTGCAATACAAGCCCATGTTTATGACGGTCTTCTGGAATATGACCCAGCCCCGTTTCAGTTCTTTGTCTTGTTGGCAGATGTGTTAAATCTTTTCCGTTTAATTCAATTAAACCCTCTTCAATTTTTCTTAAACCTGCAAGAGCTTGAATGAATTCTGTTTGACCATTTCCATCCACCCCAGCAATACCAACTACTTCACCATGGCGAACTGTTAAATCCAGACCATTTACCGCATTAATTCCACGACTATCCTTTACAACTAAATTTTTAATTACCAGTGCATTGGTCGTTGGCTTTGATGCTTCTTTTTCCGTTTTAAAGGAAACTGAACGACCAACCATCATATCTGCTAGTTCCTGATTTGAAACAGTTCCCATTTCTACGGTCCCAATGACATTTCCACGTCGAATAACCGTACAACGATCAGCCACAGCTTGAATCTCTTTAATTTTATGAGTAATTAAGAAAATCGATTTCCCTTCTTTTGTTAATTGCTTCATGATTAAAATCAATTCTTCAATTTCTTGTGGCGTTAATACAGCTGTTGGTTCATCGAAGATTAAAATATCTGCTCCACGATAAAGAGTTTTAAGTATCTCTACTCTTTGTTCCATCCCAACAGAGATGTCTTCTATTTTAGCATCTGGATCCACTGCCAAGTGATACTTTTTAGACAACGTTAGAATTTCTTCCTTAACAACATTTTTATTGATAAATCCAAATTTAGTTTGTTCTTTCCCCAGAATAATATTCTCAATAACTGAAAATTTCTTAACAAGCATAAAGTGTTGGTGAACCATCCCAATTTTTAAACGGTTCGCAGTATTTGGTGAATCAATTTTCGTTGGAACACCATTGACTTTAATTTCTCCCTCTGTTGGTTCTAATAAACCAGAAAGAATATTCATTAAAGTAGATTTTCCTGCCCCATTTTCTCCTAACAACGCATGGATTTCACCTTTCTTTAACGTTAAATCAATTTGGTTATTCGCAACAAAATCCCCAAACTTCTTCGTGATTCCTTTCATTTCAATCACAAATGTATCTTGTACCACTTTTCTCACCTCATAAATGATCTATGTATAAAAAAGTAGGAGTGAAGAAACATTCATTCTCTTCAACTCCTACTCCTCTCATTTTAATCGTTTGATTTTATTAAGGTTTCGCAGGAACTTCTTGTTTTCCGTCGATAATTGCTTTCTTGTACTCAGCAACTTTTGCCTTAACCTCTTCTGTTAATTGACCATCTGTTAACCCAACACCACCATCTGATAATCCGTATACCACTTGTTCTCCACCATGATAGTTTCCTTTAGCAGCATCATCCGTAAATTTCATTAATGCTTGTTTAACACCTTTTAAAGTTGAAGTTAATGTTACATTACGAGAATCATTGATTTTACCTTCTGCTTGTTGGTCTTGGTCTACTCCAATTACCCAAATTTTACGATCTGGATTTGTTTCTACAATAGATTTAGCTGCTGCAAACACACCTAAACCAGCACCACCAGCTGCCGCATAGATTACGTCAAAACCAGAAGCATACATAGCTTCTGCTAAAGATTTAGCTTTTGCTGCATCAGAGAAAGATTCAGCATATTGAATTTCAACAGTTGCATTTGGGTTTACAGCCTTAACACCTGCTTTGAATCCCGCTTCGAATTTGTCAAGAGCTGGTCCGTGCATTCCACCGATGAAAGCTACTTTATTTGTTTTTGTTGTTAAACCAGCAGCAACTCCAGCTAGGAACGCAGCTTCGTTGTCTCTATAGTTAATGGAAGCTACGTTTGGTTGTTCTACAACACTATCGATAATCGCAAAGTGTGCTTCTGGATTTGCTTTTGCAGCTTCTTCAACAGCCTTTTGTAATTTAAATCCAATTGCAAAAATAATATTATAATCATTTAACACTGCAGTATTGAGGTTAGTTGTGTAATCAGATTCTGACTTCGAAAGAATGTAATCTACGCCATTGCCTTTTGTCTTACCACCATTGTTTTTACCCCATTCTAACAGACCTTCCCAAGCACCTTGGTTGAAAGATTTGTCATCAACTCCACCAGTATCTGAAACCATTACAGCTTTAAAAGTATCATTTGATCCTGAATTTGAAGCGGTCGATGATGAAGATGAGTTAGTAGAAGAACCACCACATGCTGCTAATACAGCACTTGCACCAATAGATAAAGCGAATAAAGCAAAACTCTTCTTAATTTTCACAATAAAAAACCTCCAATAAATGATTTACTACAGTCATTCTATCATAAATAAAATGAAAATCAAGATAAATCTTTCTATTGGAGGTGATTTTATAGAGAAATGTTCGTGTTTTACATTTCTAAGTGTTTGTTTCAGTCATTTCGGAAGCATCGTTTTCACTGAAAACATGAACATTTACTTTTCTTCCTTTGCTTCCATCTGCAGGTCCAACATAGCCACGCGCTTCTAATTCATCAATCATACGCGCTGCACGGTTGAATCCGATACGGAATCGTCTTTGTAAATATGAGGTACTAATTGTTTCTTGTTCTTTTAATAATTCGATGACTTCGTAGAATAATTCGTCTTCTGGTTCACTACCACTGCCAGTAGATGTATTTTCTGAAGGCATCATCGCTTCGTCATATTCAACTTCTTGCTGATTCTTCACGAAATCAACGATACGTTCTACTTCTTCATCCGTTAAGAATGCACCTTGTACACGAATTGGTTTATTTTCACCCATTGGCATATAAAGCATATCCCCACGACCTAGAAGTTTCTCAGCACCATTGGCATCGATAATCGTACGAGAGTCTGTACCGCTAGATACCGCAAAGGCAATACGAGAAGGAACATTAGCTTTAATAATCCCTGTAATAACGTCAACAGATGGACGTTGTGTTGCAAGAATCATATGAATTCCGGCAGCACGGGCCATTTGCGCAAGACGAATAATCGCATCTTCTACTTCATTACTTGCAACCATCATTAAGTCCGCCAATTCATCTACAATCACGACGATATAAGGAAGTGTTGGATTATTTTCGCCTGTTTCGCGGTTATATTGTTCGACATGAGCGTTATACCCATCGATATTACGCATTCCCATTGAAGCGAATAATTCGTAACGTTTTTCCATCTCAGCTACTACTTTTTGTAAAGCTTGAGCTGCTTTACGAGGATTCGTTACAACCGGAGTTAATAGATGTGGAATGCCATTATACACATTCAACTCTACCATCTTTGGATCAATCATCATCAGTTTCACTTCATGTGGCTTTGCCTTCATTAAAATACTTGTGATAATGCCATTAATACATACGGATTTACCAGAACCTGTTGAACCAGCAATTAACATATGTGGCATTTTAGTAATATCACAAAGGCGAACATTCCCAGAGATATCTCTTCCTAATGGTACATCTAAAGGTTTTGGAGATTGAATCGCTGATTGAATGACATCGCTAAAGGATACAAAACTTGTTTGGCTATTTGGAACTTCAATCCCTACATAAGGCTTCCCTGGGATTGGCGCTTCGATACGAATATCTTTAGCAGCAAGTGCGAGTGCAATATCATCACTCAAGTTTACAATCTTACTTACCTTCACACCGATTGCTGGTTGAATTTCGTATTTTGTAACGGCTGGTCCTAGCATTGGATTCGGCATAACTTTAGCATCCACCCCGAAACTAGCAAACGTTCTTTCTAAAATACGCATGTTGCGTTCCACAATCGTCCGTTCGTTTGATTGATCCGATTGTTGAACAGGATTCAGTAGGGTCACTGGAGGTAATTGATAATCTTCATCATTTTCCTCACTACCCATTGCTAAGTCTCCAATATCTTCCCCATCATCCTCAAATTCTACTTCCTCTTGGATAGAGTTTTCTTGATGTTTTGAAGCGATTGGCGATGGACTTGAAGCTACTGGTGTTACCGGAGAAACTGGACTTTGAGTGACTACCGGTTCACCATATACAGGTTCATTAAATTCCATCTCTCCTTCTACCATTGATTCATCTTCATAATCGTCAAAGAATACATTTTTCATTCGGTTTAATAAGGAATGTTCTTTTCGTTCTTCCTTATTTGGTTCTTCTACTGGTAAAGAATCACCCGGATGGATTTCTGAATTTGGAGTAAATAAATCCTCTTCTTCAAGTGCTTTTTGTTTGGCTTCTTTTTCTGCTTTTTTCTCAGCAATTTTTTGAGAAAGATTCGATACGTGAGTTCGAACAAAATTCATAACATCACTTAAATGAATATCAAAAATAAGTAAGGCACTGCACACTAGAAGTAAGAATACTAATAAATAAGTTCCCCATTGAGATACAAGGAAATAAGTTCCTGCATATAGAAGTGTTCCAATGAAGCCTCCCCCAAGATTTTGAGAAATCGTATTGGATGTAAAATCAACCATAAATCGGTTCATCATCTCTTGAAATAAAGGAGATCCCGAACTCGTAAAACTACTATAGGTCATTACCGAGACAAATAGGAGTAAGGCAATACTTGAGCAAACTGCTGCCACAGTCCATCTCCAAATAATTTTAGGCATTCGTCCTCTAAAGAGCATTCCAAATCCGGCAAGAATTCCACAAACTCCTCCGAACACAAATAAATCTCCTATAAAGAAACGAATGACGTTTGCAAAAAATTTGCCCAAGAATCCTAGTTGAAATATAGCTAATAGACAATAGACAATCAAAAATACCGCTAACGCTTCTATAGATAGTAAGGGATTTGCGTTTTGAGAATTTTTACTTCTCGACGTTTTTTTCTTTGTTTGTTTAGCCACGTTCTTCTCCTTTCAAGTCTACTAATTGATTTTTGTCATCAACAATCATAATGCCATGGAAAATTTGAATATCACATTCACAAGGAACACAATAATCTGTTTCGTTACAATTCCAGAATGCAACAGAACAAGATCCTTTCTCACGTTTTTCTGGATAGCTTTTTTCAAATTTTTGATAGAGAGCCTGATAGGCACAAAGAGCCTCTTCAATCTCATCAAATTCTTCTGTCGAAACAATCATCTTTTCCCAGTCTTCAAAAAACCACCATGGTTCATCATGACCAGCTGTTTCAATCACTTTAAACATGTTTTCACCTCGTATCTTAGTATACCAAATTTTAGGAAATCATGGTAATCTTGTTTCATAGAGATGACAAATGAATCATCATTTAAGGAGGTATTTCTATGATTACTCGACAAATTCGCGTCTGGGGACGAGTTCAAGGTGTTGGCTTCCGTTTCTTCACACAGCAACTCGCTATTCAACTAGATATTACTGGAACGGTCCAAAATAAAATGGATGGTTCTGTCTTAGCCGTAGCTCAAGGCGAGCCAAACGCTGTCAGTCGCTTTATCGAACGTGTAAAAGCATCCACTTCTCCATACGGACGCGTCGACCGATACGAAGAATGCTCCTTGTTGGATGCACCTCTTTTTACAAAATTTGAAATTATATAAAGAACATTGCTATTTCAACGAAACCCGTGTAAAATAAGTCATGTTATTAAATGAAAAGGAAAGTGATTATGAAACTTACTAAAAAGACTCAACTGCTTTTCGTTGCAACTGTTCTTCCACTACTATTAGCGGGATGTACCGTGCAATATAATGCAGATCATCAACCCGTTGGATGGCTCTATGAGTATCTAGTCGTCCCAACACAATGGTTATTAAATCAAATTGCTTCTATGTTTAATGGGAACTACGCAATTGCGATTGTTATCGTTTCAGTTCTAGTCCGTGTGGTATTAATGCCAACACAATTCCATCAAATGAAATCAATGCTTGTCCAACAAGAAAAGATGGCAGTTTTGAAACCATATATTGCAGAAATTACTGCTCGTGCAGAACAAGCAGCGACTCCTCAAGAAAAACTAGAAATTCAACAAGAACAAATGGAGTTATACAAACTAAATAACGTCTCTTTAATGGGCGGACTTGGTTCTGGATGTCTTCCACTCTTAATTACACTACCAATTTGGAGCGGATTATATAATGCAATCTTGCTATCTAACGAGATTTCAAGCAGTGACTTCATGGGAATTGCCCTTGGAAAAGAATTTGTTCCACTAGCAATTGCTACCGCTGCTCTATACTACATTCAATCTCTCGTAAGTCAAATGGGAATGGATGAAGAAACAAAGAAACAAAGTCGTTCTATGAACTATATTTTACCAGTAATGATGTTTATGATGACTTTCCAATCACCAGCAGGGGTTGGTATTTACTTCTTCGCTTCCGCTTTAATTCAAATCTTACAATCTTGGATTCAAAACACATACTTACGTCCAAAAATTAAAGCTCAAATTGACGAAGAGTTAAATCATGATAATGTAGTTTTACCAGAGCGTAAAACATCAAGCAAACCAGTACAAAATGCAACGCAACAAGAAACTTTTGCAAAGCGCCAAAATAAACCAGGTGGAAGAAACGCTGGAAAACAACAACGAAAATAACGATTAAAGACCCTTGAGAAATTTCTCAAAGGTCTTTTTTCATGCAAGATGGTTCAAGCATGAACCGTATCACAAATGACACACCTCATATTTTTCGACTGCTTTTGTATCAAAAATGATATGTATCATTTTTGATACAACTGAACTTTTCCAACTTAGGATGTAACAATTATGTTACGTAACAAAAATGTTACACTCGCAAAAAAAAGACATAGCGATTCTCTTTCGCTATGTCTTCTTCGATTATTTATTCTTGCATCATCCCTGCTTGGAGTTGATACATCTTATAATAGAGCCCTTCTTTTTCTAGAAGCTCTGTATGCGTTCCGCTCTCGACGATTTCTCCTTTATCGAGAACAAAGATTTGGTTAGCATCTTGAATCGTCGATAATCGGTGCGCAATCGCTAAAGTAGTTCGCCCGTTTCTCATTTTCTTGAGAGATGTTTGAATGACTTCTTCGGTTTGTGAATCAATATTTGCAGTCGCTTCATCCAGAATCAGAATTTTGGGATTTGCCGCAATCGTTCTTGCAAAGGCGATTAATTGACGCTCTCCGCTTGAGAACGTTGATCCCTTTTCAGAAACTTTATTATCATACCCTTGTGGCAGTTGCTCGATAAAATGATGCGCATCGACAAATTCGCTTGCCTGCTTCACTTCTTCGTCTGTGATGTCTTGGTACATGCGAATATTGGAAGCAACCGTTCCATGGAACAAGAATGGATCTTGAAGTACGAGTCCGATTTTATCACGAAGGATTTCTTTTGAATAGTGTTGAATTGGAAGTTCATCAATCAAGATTTCCCCTTCTTTAAAATCATAGAATCGTAAGAAGAGATTCATGATAGAAGATTTCCCTGACCCGGTTGAACCGACAAAGGCAACCGTCTCTCCTGGATTCACCACAAAGTTAATATTCTTTAGTACATTTCGTTTCCCGTCATAAGAGAAAGTGACGTTTTTAAATTCAATCTTCCCATCTTTAATCTCAGTAACCTTCCCAAGCTGATTAGGTTCGTAATCCGTATTATCGATGACTTCAAAGACACGTGTTGCTGCAATCATCGATGTTTGAATAATCGAGAAGTTTTGTGTTACATCAATTAATGGATTAAACAACTGATTCGAGAATTGAATAAAGGCGTACATCACCCCTGCTGTCACTCCAGCCACTTCCCAAGTAAGGCCAAAGTATAAAATAATGACCGCATAGGCAACAAGCTTTAATAGCGACATCGCTGGACGAAGGAACAGACTATTCACATTAATCGAACGATTCGAGAATTGCACATGTTCCTCGTTAATTTGTTCGAATTCCCTTCTTAAACGTTCTTCTTGGTTGAATGCCTGAATCATCTTCATGCCATCAATACTTTCTGCTAGCTTCACATTAATCTCGCTAAGCTTCTCACGCGTCTTACGAATCACGCTGTGAGATAAATGGTTATAAATTTTAACGGATGCAAACATGACCGGAATAAAGAGAACCATTAAAATCGTAAGTCCTACATTCATACTTAACATCGCAGATAATGTGGCCACGACAATAAATAAGGTACTTAGAAACGTTGAGAAAATCGAACTAAACATATCACTAACTGCCTGTGTATCGTTTGTTAAACGCGACACGATAGCCCCTGCTGGTGTTGTATCGAAATACGTCATATTGAGTTTTTGCATGTTAGTAAAGGCCTCTTGACGTAAATCTCTTATGACACTATTGGATACATAGCTAAAGGCGTAGGTCCCAATATATGTTAATAAAACGCGCAGTAAGAATAGTGAGTAGTAAACAATAAGTAACCAGTACCCTTCATTCCATGTGCCCTTTTCAATATACGTATCGATATAATAACGAGCCATCAACGGAATCACTGTTGCAGTCACACTGGATAAGAGGATAAATAAAATCGCAATCGTACTCGACTTCTTATACCGCCATAAGTAGGCGATGAGTCGATTAAAGGTCTTCATGTTCAACTACACTACCCCCTTCTTCAAGTGTCGCTTCAAGCTGTTGACGGTCGTAAGTTTTGGCATACCAACCACCAAGCGCCATTACTTCTTCATGCGTTCCTTTTTCAACAATCCGTCCATCTTTGAGCACGATGATTAGGTCCGCATGCACAATCGCTGATAGACGGTGCGCTGTAATCATCGTTGTTTTGTCGCTGCGTTCACTTTTCAAGTTTTCTAAAATTAAATGCTCTGTTTTTGCATCAACAGCTGATAACGAATCATCGAGCATTAAGATTTCAGGATTCACTACAAGCGCGCGTGCCATTGATAGTCGTTGCTTTTGACCGCCTGATAAAAGCACACCCTTCTCTCCAATTAACGTATCGAACCCTTCCGGCATCGCTATAATATCGTCATACAGTCCGCAGATTTTAGTAGCTTCGATAACGGCTTCGTCAGAAAGCGTTGGATTTCCAAAACGAATATTGTCTTTAATCGACATTGCAAATAAAATCTGTTCTTGCGGCACGTACCCCATCAGCGCACGCAAGTCTTTAATACGATAGTCTTGAATAGAACGTCCATTAATCAAAATCTCTTCTTTTCCTGCATCATATTGACGAAGGAATAATTTTAAGAGGGTTGATTTTCCAGAACCTGTTGGGCCCACAATCCCCAGCGTTTGCCCTTGATGAAGACTAAATGCCACATCTTCTAAAGTTGGCACATCTTCGTATCGGAAGTTGTGAATATCGACATCAATCGTACTCACTTCTTTAATTGGAAGTGCGTTTGGAGCTTCTTCAACTTCACTTGTTTCTTCCATTAATGTTTCAATACGACGATACGAGATACTTGCACGTTGACCGATATTTAAGAGCCACCCAATGGCTTGAAGCGGCCACACTAGCATATCTAAATACGTCATAAAGGTAATCATTTCCCCAACCGTGAATTCACCGCGCTGGATTAAATAACCGCCATAACCGAGGCTAATTAAGTAGCTAAGTCCAACGAAAATCAAAACGATTGGATCGAATAGATTATTATATTTGGCAGCGTGGTTATTCTTCTCCCATGCATCTTGGTTCGTTTTCCAAAACGATGCGGTTTCCTTTTCACCATAGCCAAAAGATTTCGTCACTTTAATCCCGGAAACACTCTCGTTCACATGGTTATTCAATAATGAAAAGGCTTCTTGTGATTCCTTAAAACTCTGATGTTCTGCACGAACCACAAAGTTTGTCGCAATTGCAAGTAGTGGCAATGGAATAATCGCAACGAGTGTCACTCGCCAATCCAAAACAAAGAACATCGTTGCTAAAGTCACTAATGCTGTAATGGAGGCATCGACAGCCGACATCACGCCTCCACCTGCAGTCATGACCACCGCATACACGTCATTGGTCGCATGCGCCATTAAGTCTCCAGAACGGTACTTTTGATAAAAGCTCGGAGACATACTTGTAAAGTGTTCGTATAATTGATTTCTCAGTCTCTGACCTAACGAGTTCGCAGTCCCGAAGATAAAAAGACGCCATACAAAACGGAGTCCGTACATGGCTACTGCTGAAAGGAGCAATAACAGTAAGTTCCATAGTAAAGACGATATTGTGAGCGTCTTGAGGTCGATGGAATCGACGACTTCCCCAATCACTCTTGGCGGAATAAGATTGAATACACTGACTAACGACAATGCGATAATGCCAATCGTGTATCGTTTCCACTCTAATTTAAAAAACCACGATAATTTCTTTATTAAATACATATTTTTCTCCTTTCACACGTCAATCTATTGTACTATAGTCTTCTTCCTATTTCATATGATACGTTCTAAAAAAGACAACCCTTCTCCCACCGGAAAAGGATTGCCTAACTACTTTAGTTTTTCTTTTGTGTTTGCGGATAAATCCACAAGAAGACAATAAGCGCAATGACTGCAAGTGTCGTTACAAAAATAATACTTGTTTGTCCTGCTGTTACTAAGTTCGAATCAAATGAGCTAAAAATTCGAGCAATAATCGTTGTTGAAATCGCACCAGTGAACTGTTGCAAAGTATTCACGATACTATTCCCATCTGCTTGAATATCAGAATTTAGTTGCGCTAATGAATAGGTTACATTACTTCCCATTACAAAACCAATTCCCGTCATAAAAATAACATTTAGCGCTAATAAAGGATAGATGGTTAAATGCGGGAAGAATAGACTAATGAATACTCCTCCAACAACCGCAAACACTAAACCTGTTAAAATTGGTTTCAACGGACCTGATTTATCATACCAACGACCTGACAAAGCTGAAAGAATAGCCACCATTGCCGCACCAGGGAACATAAAGATCCCTGCCACCGTAGCTGTTTCTCCCCACGCTAATTGAATAAAGTTTGGATAAATAAAGGATAATCCTAGTACGATTCCTTGGAAAGCCAAAACGATATATAATGTTGCATTGAAAGTCGCAAACTTGAACGGTTTGAACGACAAGAGTGCATTTTCTCGGTTAAAGTAGAAGAATGCCGCAAAAGCTACGACTACTACTCCTAGGTAGATGACTGATAAATGTTCTATCGCCATAAGCAGGCTTGCAAGTCCAATCCCTAATGTCACAAACGCCATTAAGTTAAAGGGTTGTTTCTTCGGTGAGTCTTCTGTTGGAATCGCCCAAAGTCCCATCACTAACGAGAATACTAAAAATGGAATCAATGCGTAGAAAATCGCACGCCATCCAAATGCACTTGAGACAACCCCACCAAATGTTGGGCCAATAGGTGGAGCTAGTGCGGTTGTCATCGATCCAATCCCAATGACAGTTCCATGTTGATGCAGCGGTACTTTAGATAATACAATATGGAACATTAGCGGAAGTGCAATCCCTGTTCCAATCCCTTGCATAAAGCGTCCGAGTAATAAAATTACTAAGTTTGGTGAAATACAGTCAATTAAGACCCCACCAATAAATAAAAGGTTTGCTGCCAAGAAGAGTTGGCGGATCGTGTAATTTCGTGTTAAATAAGCCGTAATTGGCACGACAATCGCAATGGCTAGTAAGTATCCAGTTGTTACCCATTGAATCCCTGAAGAATCCGTATTGAATTCTGTCATCAGTGTCGGGAAGGTAACGTTCATTGCGGTTTCAATCAACACGCCACAAAAGCTCATAATCGCCGTTGCGACTACTGCTGGAATGACATGCCATGTTTTTGTTTGGTTTCCCATTGAGTTCTCCTTTCTTTGCGTTATGATTGCCATAAAAAAACCGCAACCTTACTCGAGAGTAAGATGTTGCGGTTTAAATTATTTTATAACGCTGTTTCCTAACGTTTTTTCTTTAATTTTTTCAATTTATTTTGTTTTTGACGGCGTGCGTATTGTTGCATACCGATTTGAGCGAGTTTGTTTCCACGTCCGCCCATGCCCATTTGGTTCATCATGCCTTCTAGGCCTTTCATATTCCCGTTGGACATTTGGTTCATCATCTTCTTAGACTCGTTGAACTGTTTGATTAAACGGTTCACTTCTGCTAATGGACGAGCTGAACCTGCCGCAATACGTTTACGACGAGCTTGTGATAAGATATCTGGATTTTCACGCTCTTGTGGAGTCATTGATAAGACGATCGCTTTCATACGAGCTGTATCTTTTGGATCCACTTTTAAGTCGTTTAGACCAGCCATTTTATTTAACCCTGGAATCATCTTCAAGATATCCTCAAGTGGTCCCATCTTATTCACTTGGTCTAATTGGTCGATAAAGTCATTAAAGTCAAAAGTGTTGGCTTTAATTTTATCCGCCATCTCTTGCGCTTTTGCTTCATCGAAGTCTTGTTGCGCCTTCTCGATAAGGGTCATCATATCTCCCATACCAAGAATACGAGAAGCCATACGTTCTGGGTAGAAGATTTCGAAGTCTTCTAATTTTTCCCCACGACCTGTAAATTTAATTGGTTTTCCTGTAACAGAACGGATAGATAGAGCCGCACCACCACGAGTGTCCCCATCAAGCTTTGTAAGGATAACCCCTGAAATGTCCAGACGTTCGTTGAACGTTTGAGCCACGTTTACAGCATCTTGCCCTGTCATTGAGTCGACAACAAGTAAAATTTCGCTTGGATTTGCGACTGCCTTGATGTTTTGTAATTCTTCCATCAAGGTTTCGTCAATATGCAAACGACCGGCCGTATCGATAATCACTAAGTCGCGACCATCAATTTTCGCCTTTTCAATCGCTTGTTTGGCGATTTCCACTGGGCTTACTTGATTTCCAAGTGAGAACACTGGGAAGTTTAATTGTTTCCCTAATGTTTGTAATTGGTCAATCGCGGCTGGACGATACACGTCGGCAGCAACTAGTAATGGACGTTTCTTTTCATGTTTTGCCATGAAAGAAGCGAGTTTCCCAGCAGTCGTTGTTTTACCTGCCCCTTGAAGACCGACCATCATCACTACCGTTGGCGGTTTCGCTTCGAAACGGAACGGCGCTTGTTCGCCCCCCATTAATTCTGTTAATTCTTCGTTAACGATTTTAACGACTTGTTGTGCTGGTGATAATGCTTCAAGCACATTGGCCCCTAAAGCACGTTCGTTCACTTTACGCACGAAGTCTTTTACAACTTTGAAGTTAACATCGGCTTCTAAAAGCGCGAGACGCACTTCACGCATCATTTGTTTTAAGTCAGCTTCCGTAATTTTTCCTTTTCGAGAAACGGAAGTCATCGCATTTTGCAGGCGATCTGATAATCCTTCGAATGCCATAATTTCACTCCTTGAGTTTATTTATTCATCTCTTGTAATTTTGAAACGATTGAAGCAATCTGTGTTGCCTCAGGATAGTTCCTTTGAATCTCTTTTTCTAATTCATCATAGTGCTCTTGGCGTTTATAGAAATCAGCGACCAGATGTAGTTTCTCTTCGTAGTTTTCTAATAACTTTGCCGAGCGGCGGATATTATCATATACTGCTTGACGGCTCACGTCAAATTCTTCGGCGATTTCACCAAGCGAATAATCATCCCCATAATAGAGCTCCATATATTCGAGTTGTTTATCGGTTAAAAGGCTACCATAGAACTCTACAAGCAAGTTCATTTGCGTTGTTTTTTCTAATTCCATTCGTTGCCCTCCCTTAAACTCATATCCTTTATTATAGCAAAATTAGGGTTATTACGCTAACAAAAAAACGGAGTGGAACTCCCCCCAGAACTTTTATAATTCCGGCTTGTTATCCACTCCAAAAATAGAACTACATTCGATTTATTATGTTGTCACACTTTTACACGGAACATTCTACCCAACTGAACCAATAGTTGAAGAATACTCCACCCCATCATCAAAAGAACTAGTTGACCACAAATTCCAAAAGCTCCTTGTATGAAAAGTGGAAGGGTACTATCCACAAATGCATCCACAATCATAATATGACTGGCATTGATTTGATAAAATAGTAAAAGAAGGATTAAAGCTTCTCTTACTCCATTTTGCAACTCATATCTTTCTTTACTTCGTTCTACTATTCCAATCACCAACAGTCCATTTAAGGATAGAAAGAGTATTTGTACTCCTTCTTGAAAAAATACACCACCTTGATTATAGAAATAGATTGCAAATAGAAATTGAATCAATAAACAGATAAAAGAAATATACTGGTAGACTTTACTAAACGACTTCAACATTAACTCATTCCCCTTTCTATTTAGCTATGTATAACAACTTTACTTTTTATTCACTAAGTAAATTATACAAAATATAAAATCGGCTTTTAAGTAAATACACTCGCAAATTTAAACTTATAAAAGACCAATAATTGCTTCAATTTCCGCCAAAGTTTTCGCAAAATGAATTTGACTTCTGTCTTCTGTACTCAGCAAGTTTGTCTCCACCATTTTATCGAAAAAGGCTTCTAAATGGTCATAGTACCCTTCCATATTATAGAAGATACAAATGCCCTTTGTTTGGCCTACTCTCACCCAAGAAACCACCTCTGCAATTTCTTCGAGAGTTCCTGGCCCTCCTGGAAGCGCAATGTACACTTCACTGAGTGCGATCATCTGATTTTTACGCTGGGACATCGTATCGACAATATGAAGCTTCGTGATATCTTGTTTTGCAATTTCACGGTCTACAAAGAACTGCGGCATCACGCCAATGACTTTGCCGCCTTCCTTTATCACGGCAGTCGCAACCACTCCCATTAGTCCAGTATTTCCACCACCATAGACAAGCGTGTGGTGATTTTTTGCCATCCACTTTCCTAGTTCTTCCGTTTTCTTATCAAATTCAAGGCAATTACTTTGGCTTGCCGCACAATAAACTGCAATATTCATACGTTCTCCTTTAAAAGAAAGAGGCGTAAAATCTTACGCCTCTCCACTCATTTTTATTTAAATGCTGCGATAATTTCGTCAGCAATATTTTTAGAACAGATCACCCCTGTTGTCTTTTTGTTAGGAACCAAGAAGTCAACTTCTTTTCCGTCCACTGTACTGTAGTGTAATCCTAATTCTTTAGCAATCACCATTCCTGGTGCGATATCCCAAGGAGCAAGTAATGTAGAAACATACGCTACAGATTTTCCTAAAATCACTTGGATATGCTCGATTGAAGAAGCACCGTAAGTACGAGTAACCATTGCTTTACGGATCATTTCTGCTTCTTTTTCAGTCGCTTCTAATAACATAAATCCATTCACGTTAATGGAACTGTCGCCAATGCTATTGATTTCAGGAGTTGAAAGACGACGGCCATTGCAATATGCACCATAATCTTTAATACCGTATACGAAGCGATCACGCATGACATCGTAAATGTATCCTAAAAGACCTACGCCATCTTTATATAAAGCAATCATAATACCGAAGTCTTCTTGACGTTTCACGAAGTTTAAAGTGCCATCGATTGGGTCGATTAACCAAACGTAACCGTCCATTGAAGTTAATTCGTCACCGAAACCTTCTTCTCCCATGATTTTATGTGTTGGGAATTGTTCGCGAATTTTAGCGATAAAGAATTGTTCGATTTCTTTATCCACGTTTGTTACTAAGTCGTTACGGCTTGTTTTTGTATCTACTTTTAATGGTTCACCAAAGCTGTGACGGATTTTTTGTCCAGCCTCCATAATCCAGTCATTTACTAATAGGTGTGTTGCTAATAAATCCATTATTTTTTCAATCCTTCCATACGAATAATTTTTGTTGCGTTTTTACTTGCTTGGACCACACGATAAAGGCTATATCCAGATGATTCCTCGAATTCACGACCGAGTCTTTTCTCTTCACCGATACTACGGACTACCGTTTTAAATTCTTGGTACGCTTTTTTAAAAGCTTCTACTTGAATCCCTTTTTCGTAAGCCTCTTCGACCGCATTCCAAAGTTTGATGACTTTATTCATCTCTCCATGCGACCATTCCAAATCAATTGGATAACTATAATTGGCCATCTCGCCACCTCACAATCATACCCATTTAGTATACACTTTTTCTGCAAGAGTTTCCATTTATGAAACAAAAAAATTAGTGATGAAGATGATAACTTCGAATCTTTGCGGATTTTTATCATGGTCGTTGTAATGGGGTACCGGCTCAAGCCGTTTGCCTTTCGCCTTTAAAGCCTCAAAGCAGGAGTAAGAAAAACATTTCTAACTCCTGCTAATTCGCATTTAATGTACTTTCCCATTACTACGACAATGAATCCATCACATTCTCCGTTATCATATTCTTTATGCCGTATATCGTTTCACATAACTCTTCCAGAATTTACTAAATAGGTTGATTCCTCGAATATTAGACAAAACCGCTCTAACTTCATCACTGCTTTTCATTTTAATTTGTTTAAAGCACTCTTCTAAACTAAGTCGCTGCACTCTCTAATTCGAGAAGCAGCGGTCCCTTTTCCTTGAGCACAAATCCCAAAAGAAAATCATTCATTTATGGATTACAAAGAATCCGCGGATTTTGAAGTTGCAGTGACAGGAAGTGCATCAAAACGAATAAGAGGGCGTAGGATTTTGAATCCCTACGCCCTCTTTGAGGCTTTGAAGGTGAGAGACATCGGCTCGAACCGGTGCCTTGTCACAGCAACTACAAATAAATCCGCAAGGATTCATCGTAATCCATAAAAGCTTTGATTATTTTCCTTCTTGGTATTCTTTTGCGATTTGCGCACCAAGTTTCGCGTTATTGTAAACAAGCTGGATATTTGTCTTCAAGCTTTCCCCGCCTGTTAACTCAACGATTTTCGCTAATAAGAATGGTGTGCTGTCTTTTCCGTGAACACCTTTTTCGTCCGCTTCACGAACCGCTTGATCGATAATTGCATCAATTTTTTCGTGTGGAATTTCATGTTCAGCTGGGATTGGGTTTGTGACTAAGATACCACCTTTAAGGCCTAGTAATTCAGAGTAACGAATCATTTCTGCCACTTCTTTTGCTGAGTCTACACGGCTGTTTAATTTATACTCAGATGTACGAGTGTAGAATGCTGGTAAGTAGTCTGTTTGATAGCCTACAACAGGAACTCCTTTTGTTTCTAAATATTCAAGAGTACGTGGTAAATCAAGAATCGCTTTTGCACCAGCGCAGACAACTGTGACTGGAGTTTGTCCTAATTCATCTAAGTCAGCTGAGATATCCATTGTTTCTTCAACGCCACGGTGAACCCCACCGATACCACCAGTTACGAATACTTTAATTCCAGCTAAGTGCGCACCAATCATTGTTGTCGCTACTGTAGTTGCTCCTAAAACACCTTTAGCAAACACTTCTGCTAAATCACGGCGAGATACTTTTGCAACTGGTTTTTCTTTGGCAAGACGTTCTAAGTCAGCTTCTTCTAAACCGATTTTGTATTTACCATCCATGATAGCGATTGTTGCCGGAACAGCGCCATTGTCGCGGATAATTTGTTCTACCGTTTTAGCCATTTCAACGTTTTGTGGATATGGCATTCCGTGTGAAATGATTGTTGATTCCAACGCTACGACTGGTAGGTTGTTGTCTAATGCGTGTTGTACTTCCTTGCTGATTGATAGTAATGGATTCATGATAAACCTCTTTCCTTTAATTGTTGATATTCTTTTTCAAATGACTTAGTGTTTAAGTCTTTTCGAACGGTTTCAATGGCTTGGACTGTATAGTACGAATTCGTTAATCCATATCCAATCGACTCTTCCAAGCTTGCCCCCTTAAGAGC
The DNA here is from genome assembly GCF_057274575.1 of Granulicatella sp. Lineage (NCBI taxonomy): Bacteria > Bacillati > Bacillota > Bacilli > Lactobacillales > Carnobacteriaceae > Granulicatella > Granulicatella sp. The sequence continues at coordinate 73,995 of NZ_DBHISP010000005.1, forward strand.
TCCATAGAGCACTCCAGAAGAAAATGAATCTCCTGCTCCTGTCACGTCACAGACTTGCTCTGCTTTTATAGGTGTAAAAGTCTTTACGACTCCTGTAGCATCTGCAAAGACACCACATTTCGTTCCTTTAGTAATCACAATATTTTCCACGCCATCTTTTTGCCATAAAGCAGCTAATTCTGCTAGCGTATGTTCTCCGTACCTAGTTTGGGACTCATCCGCATTAACGACAATCCAGGTCACTCCTTGTAAATTATCTGGGATTCGTTTCATCTTTGGGCCACTCACTGGAATAATGGCCAGTGGAATCTTCTCAAGACTAGTTAGCTCTATGAGCGCTTGTAATGTTTCTTGCGGAAGATTCAAATCCGCAATCACTAGAGATGCTTGTTTCACCGCTTCTTCATGCAAAATAAGCCAGTCAGTCGTCATTTCGTCACAAATGGACATATCGGCTAAAGCCAGACACATATCTCCTTGAAGGTCCAAAATCGCTGTATAATTCGACGTTGTTTTTCCTTTTAAGCGGTCTACAAGTGAAAAATCGATAATGCCTTCCGTCTCTTTTTCAAGCCAAGTAAAACTTTCATCATCGCCTGCTACCGATAACATCTTAACAGGAAGCCCTAGTCGTCCTAAATTTTCAGCAATGTTTCTGGCAACACCACCTGCACTAAGAGAAGAGACCACAGGATTACTTGTTTCGAGCACGAGATTTTCGAGCAATTGAACTTTCTTGTCTACGTTCATTCCACCGATACAAAGCACGTAGGAATCTTTAAATTTCTTGTCCTCTGACATGAAACATCCCCCTTCGTTTACATAAAGGTTTGATGAATGGAGGAGGATGAAACTTTTCCTTCATTCGGTCTTATACGCTTCATTATAAGCGATAACCCCTACTCCAATCAAGCTTTACTAAGAAGAAAAGCAAATATTTCGAAATCAATTTTTATGATTGTTCGGTTTTGAGAATCTATTTGATTCGATTTCCCTGTAACAGCAACAAAAAAGGACCCGAAAATTCGAGTCCTCTTACGTTCATTCTATGAAAATCAAACGTGAATTGGCATACCTAATGCTAATTCAGCTGTATCCATAACTACTTCTGATAATGATGGATGTGAGTGGATTGTTAATGCGATATCTTCCGCATTCATTCCAGCTTCAACTGCTAAACCTAATTCAGCGATAATATCTGAAGCATTCACGCCGGCAACTTGTGCACCAACGATTACGTTATCTTCTTTAGTAGTGATTAAACGAACGAAACCTTCAGTAGCGTTCAATGATAATGCACGACCATTTCCTGATAATGGGAATTTAGAAGCTTTTACTTGTAAACCAGCATCTTTAGCTTGTTGTTGAGTGTAACCAACTGAAGCAAGTTCTGGATCAGTGAAGGCAACAGAAGGCATTGCACGGTAGTCAACAGCCACTGCTTTACCTGAGATTGCTTCTGCAGCGATTTTTCCTTCGTAGCTTGCTTTGTGAGCAAGAGCTGGTCCAGGAACGATATCGCCGATTGCGAAGATTGATTTAACGTTTGTACGTCCTTGGTTGTCAACTTTCACTAAACCACGGTCAGTCATTTCAACACCAGCAACTTCTAAACCAATTTCGTCAGTGTTAGGACGGCGACCTACAGCAACCATTACGTAGTCAGCTTCAACAGCTTCTTCTTTACCGTCAACTGTATACTTAACAGTTACGCTATCACCATTGTCAACAGCTTCTTTAGCCATTGCATTTGTTACGATAGTAACGCCTTTTTTAGCCATGTCGTCTTCAACAAGTTTAACCATGTCTTTGTCGAACATTGAAAGGATGCTAGGAGCACCTTCAAGGATTGTTACTTGTGAACCTAAATTAGCATATGCTGAACCTAGTTCTGAACCGATAACCCCACCACCGATAACAACTAATTTTTTAGGAACTTCTTTAAGTGCTAAACCACCAGTTGAATCGATAACGCGTCCGCCAAATTTGAAACCTTTGATTTCGATTGGACGGCTACCTGTAGCTACGATAGCATGGTTGAAAGAATAAGTTTGAGCGCTGTCTTCAGTCACAACACGTAAAGTATGGTCATCGACTAAGAACGCTTCCCCTTTAATAATTTCAACTTTGTTTTTCTTTAATAAGTACTCAACACCAGCAGTTAATTTCTTAACAACTTGGTTATCTTTCCATTCTTGAGTTTTAGCGAAGTCTAAAACAACTTCTTTAGCAGTCACACCAAATACTTCTGAGTGTTGTGCTTCTTGGTAATGATGTCCAGCTGAAATTAACGCTTTAGATGGAATACATCCAACGTTTAAGCAGACACCACCAAAATATTCTTTCTCGATAATCGCAACTTTTTGACCTTCTTGAGCTGCACGAATAGCTGCAACATATCCACCAGGGCCGGCACCGATTACGACTGTATCTAGTTCAATAGCGAAATCGCCTACTACCATTTTTTTCACCTCTTAAAAGTTTTCAAATAAGGAACCGACGTAAACCAATGTCTACGCCGTTCCAACAGTTTAATGAATTAAGCTTCCATTAATAATAATTCTGGATCATTCAATAGACGTTTCAATTCGTTCATAGCTTTTTGAGCAGTTGCTCCATCCACGATACGGTGGTCAAAGCTTAATGATAATTTCATGTTACGTCCGATTACGATTTCATCGTTTTCGTTGATAACTGGTTCGCGAACGATTGTACCAACACCTAAAATCGCAACTTCAGGGTAGTTGATAACTGGAGTGAACCAGCCGCCACCTACTGAACCGATGTTAGAAATTGTAATTGTTCCTTGTCCCATATCGCCTGCAGTTAATTTACCTTCATGAGCTTTTGCAGCTAATGCGTTAATTTCATCTGCGATAGCGAACATGCTCTTAGCATTCGCATCTTTGATATTTGGAACGAATAAACCTAAATCTGTATCTGTAGCGATACCGATGTTGATGTAGTTTTTGTAAACAATTTCTTGAGATGCATCGTCGATAGAAGCATTCAATACTGGGAATTTCTTCATTGCTACAGCTAAAGCTTTAACAACGTAAGGTAAGAATGTTAATTTAGTACCTTGTGCAGCTGCAACATCTTTGAATTTCTTACGATGATCCCAAAGTTTAGAAACTTCAACTTGGTCATGTAATGTAACGTGTGGTGCAGTATGTTTGCTGTTAACCATTGCTTTAGAAATTGCTTTACGCATTGGAGTTAATTTAACGCGTTCTTCACGTTCTGCTGATCCAACGAATGGTTTAGCTGGAGCTGCAGGCGCTGCTGGTGCAGATGATGTAGCTGCAGGCGCTGCTGGTGCAGATGCTGCTGGAGCTTCTACTGCTGCTGGAGCTGCAGGTGCTGCTACTGGTGCGCCACCGAAGTTATCGATGTCTTCACGAGTAATGCGTCCGCCTTTACCAGTTGGAACTACTGCTGTAATATCAACACCTTTTTCACGTGCATATTGACGAACTGAAGGCATTGCTAATACTAATTTACCAGGGTTGCTTGCCGCTGGAACTCCTGTTGGAGCTGCAGGTGCTGCTGGTGCTGGTGCTGCTGCAGGTGCCGCTGGAGCCGCTGCTGCAGGTGCGTGAGAACCGCCTTCTGTTGCGATTTCAACGATTACATCACCAACGCGAGCTACTGTTCCTTCAGAAACTAAAACTGCTGTAACAGTTCCAGCTACTGGAGAAGGAATAGATTCTACTGATTTATCGTTTTGTACTTCGAATAAAATGTCATCTTCAGCAATCTTGTCGCCTACTTTGATGTCGATTTTTACGATTTCACCTTCTGCAATTCCTTCACCGATGTCAGGTAATTTGAATTGGAAAGTGCTTGATGCTGCAGGTGCAGCTGGTGCAGGTGCTGATGCTGGAGCCGCTGCTGGTGCAGATGCTTCTGCTGGGCCAGAACCATCGTCGATAACTACGATGATGTCGCCTACGCGTGCTACTGTACCTTCTTGAACTTTAACTTCTAATACTTTACCACTTACTGGAGAAGGAATTTCTTCTACAGATTTGTCGTTTTGTACTTCGAATAAAATATCATCTTCTTGAATTGTATCTCCGACTTTAATGTCGATTTTTACGATTTCGCCTTCTGCGATACCTTCACCGATATCAGGCATTTTAAATTGGAAAGCCATGCTTGTACATCCCTTCTTATTTTTATAAAACTCTAAAGAGCACACTCATTCGAGAGGCTCTTTAGAATGAAATTTGTTGAATTAGAAGTTCACTGTTTCGCGAACTTTAGCTTCAATATCGCTAGCATTTGGTAACCAGTCGTTTTCTGCTTGACCAAATGGGAAGATTGTATCTGGAGCTGCAACACGTCCGATTGGAGCTTCTAAGTTTAAGATTGCGCGTTCAGCAATTTCAGACATAACCATTGCGCCGATACCAGCTTGACGTTGTGCTTCTTGAACAACAACTACGCGACCAGTTTTTTCAACTGATGCCAAGATTGTGTCTAAGTCTAATGGAGAAACAGTACGTAAGTCGATAACTTCTACTGAGATTCCTTCTTTTTCTAAGTTCTCAGCAGCTTTAACTGCTTCACGAACCATTGCACCGTAAGTGATTACAGATACGTCTTTACCTTCACGAGTTACAGCAGCTACTCCTAAAGGAACTGTGTATTCTCCTTCTGGAACTTCTTCACGGAATGAACGGTATAATTTCATGTGCTCTAAGTAAACAACTGGGTCGTTGTCACGAATAGCTGAGATTAATAAGCCTTTTGCATCGTATGGGTTTGAAGGGATAACCACTTTCAAACCTGGTGATTGAGCTACTAAACCTTCTAAGTTATCTGAGTGTAATTCTGGAGTATGTACCCCTCCACCCATTGGTGAACGGAATACGATAGGCATTTGACGAGTTCCACCCATACGGTAACGTGTACGAGCTGCTTGAGCTACCACGCTATCCATTACTTCGAATACGAATCCGAAGAATTGGATTTCAGGAACTGGACGGTAACCTTCTAATGCTAAACCGATTGCTAAACCACCGATACCAGATTCTGCTAAAGGAGTATTGAATACGCGGTCTTCACCGAATTCATCTTGAAGCCCTTGAGTCGCACGGAAAACCCCACCGTTTTTACCAACGTCTTCCCCGAAAATTAGGACATTTTCATCACGTTTTAATTCAACAGCCAATGCGTCTGTGATGGCTTGAATCATTGTCATTTGTGCCATAATTATTTATTCTCCTTTGCTTTAAAGTGTTCGATTTGTTCTTTAATAACGTTTGTTGGTTCTTCAAACATTGTTTCTAAGAAGAATGAAACTTTTTGTTTAGGTTGTTTGTCAGCCTCTTTAATCGCTTCTTTGATTTCTTCTTTAGTTGCTTCAATTACTTCGTTTTCTTTTTCTTCTGACCATAAGCCTTTAGCTGTTAGGTAGTTACGGAAACGAATTAATGGATCTTTCTTAGCCCATTCATCTTGAATTCCTTCTGGTTGGTAACGAGTTGGGTCGTCACCTGATAATGTATGAGGACCGTAACGGAAGCAGATTGTTTCGATTAACACAGGACCGTTTCCAGCAACTGCGTATTCACGAGCTTTTTTAGTTACAGCGTAAACTGCTAATGGGTCCATACCATCTACTTGGATACCAGGAATACCAGCAGCAACAGCTTTTTGAGCTAATGTTGGAGCAGCTGTTTGTAACTCACGAGGAGTTGAAATAGCCCAACCGTTGTTTTGAATAAAGAATACTGCAGGAGCTTTATATGCACCAGCGTAGTTAATTCCTTCATAGAAGTCCCCTTGTGAAGATCCTCCATCACCCGTATAAGTTACTGCAACGTTTTTCTTACCACGTTTTTTAAGACCTAAAGCAACACCAGCAGCTTGTACATATTGTGCGCCGATGATGATTTGTGGTGGTAAAGCTTTTAATGATTCTGGGTACATGTTACCTGCAACATGTCCACGAGACCATAAGAATGCTTGTGATAATGGTAAACCGTGTTTTACTAATTGTGGTACATCACGGTAACCTGGTAAAAGAACGTCTTCTTTTTCAATAGCTTTAATTGAAGCTAATTGTGAAGCTTCTTGTCCAGCTGTTGGAGCATAGAAACCTAAACGTCCTTGACGGTTTAATGCAGTTGAACGTTCGTGTAAAATACGAGACCATACCATATCTGTCATTAATTCAACTAATTCGTCGTCAGATAAATCTGGTACTAAGTCAGGATTTACAACTTTTCCTTCTGCGTCTAACACTTGAACCATTTCAAAGTTCGTGTTATTTGGTGTGAAAAGTGCATCGAGATTGAATTTTTTCTTCGTTGCCATACTTCTTTTTCCCCTTTTCTATAAGAAATTGTGCTTCACAGACAAAACAGGTAGTTAAAACTGTACTATTCCCTCTGCTATCGTATAATAATTTAACAAACTTTTGTGAATTATGCAAGCAAAGAAGACTTTATAGAGCGTTTCTGTTAACTTTGTGAATAAAGTTCTATTTTGTTACGCTTTATAAAGTCTTTTTTTATTCCGATTTGTTCAACTCTTTATCTGTTTTCATCTATTTTCAGCAAATGTACCTACAGTTTTCACTTGCAAACTGTACTAGTTTCACTTTTAGAACTGTACTAATTTATTAAAACAGTTTTAATTGTTTATAAATTTTATCTGTCTTTTCTAAATGCGAAACACTTAGCCCAATCAAACGAATTGGCTTTTCATCCATCATTTCTTCAAATAGTTGCAATGCAAGCTGAAAAATTTCTTCTTTTTTATTAAAATAGTCCCGTAATGTAACACTTTTACTTGTTGTATTAAAATTAGAATCTCTTAATTTTAAGGAAATCGTACGAGATGCTAATGCTCTTTTCTGTAACATGCTTGCTATTTCAAGAGAAAACTTTTCTAAAAACTTACTCAAAATACCATGGTCTGTCGTATCCTTGATAAGAGTTCTTTCTGAACCAATGGATTTTCTTTCTCGATACAAAGTCAATTGATCATTCGAGATTCCTCTTACCTGTGCATATAACCTAGGTCCTAAATTTCCAAATCTACTTTCTAATTCTGCTTTCGATAATTGAAGCAAGTCTTCTCCTGTTTGAATTCCTGCTCTTCTAAGCTTTTCGGCACTCACTTTTCCAACCCCATAAAAATCCCCAATTGGAATAGTCCGAATAAATTCTTGTGCGTTTTCAGGTGTAATCACTGTAATTCCAGAAGGCTTTTGATAACCTGAGGCCATTTTAGCCAAAAACTTATTAAAAGACACTCCCACAGAACAAGTGAGTCCAGTCTTTTCATATACTTCCTTTTGAATTAAGTGTGCTACTAAAGTGGCAGAAGCAATCCCTCTACTATTATTGGTTACGTCTAAATAAGCTTCATCAATCGAAAGTGGTTCTATCATATTCGTAAAAGATTTAAACACTTCACGAACTTGAGAGGATATCTCTTTGTACAAGGAATAGTTTCCTGGAGTAAGAATCGCTTTTGGACATAGTTTCATGGCTTTTGCTGTAGGCATCGCAGATCGAACACCAAAAGCTCGTGCTTCGTATGAACAAGTTGAGACGACTCCTCTTTCATTTGGTTTTCCTCCAACAATGACTGGTTTCCCTCTCCACTCTGGGTGCTCTCTTTGTTCAACAGAAGCAAAAAAAGCATCCATGTCCACATGTAATATTTTTCGCATCAATACCTCCACCTGTAAACGAACATTTGTTCTTATTATAGCAACCTTTTCAAAAAAAGTAAAAACGGAACGTTCTCACGTCCCGTTTTAAGAAGATTATGAATGCGTTATTAGATTAGACTGTTTTAAATAGCGAATCCCATTTCCAATCACAAAAGTAATACTTAAAATAAATAGTACTAAGCGACTCCATTCAAATCCCGAAATGATTTGTTGAAATAAACTATCCAGATGGAGACTACTTGCATGATTGTTGACAGTAACCCCAAAAGCACGGACAACGAACATCAACCAGCCTATACAAAGCATTCCGATCGTATTTAACATTAATTCAAACAAACTATCTGGGAACCTTCTGCGTGCATATTCTAGGCCAAAAACAATCACAAGAATAAAACTACTTAGGATAATGACATACCATCCTTCAAGAGTGATTAAAGAATCTCCTAAACTCATTAAGTAGATTGTAATCATTAAATAGAGGATGGTCACAATCGCAACTAATTTATAGAAGCAAGACATCAGTTTTTCCATTGAAAATCCCTCCATCCATTTATTCTTTTCCTACTTTTATTTTACTCCTATCTTATTGAGGATGCAATTTTCTATAGCTCTTAACTTAATATCATATTTATGCTAACATTATGTTCATTGACGTCTGTAGAATTTGACATTCATACCGTCTTTTACTCAACTCTCCAATCAATCGGTTCTTGATTTGTGGCTATTAGAAAATCATTAATTTTACTAAATGGTTTACTTCCAAAGAAGCCTCGATACGCCGAAAGTGGGCTTGGATGCGGTGACTTTAAAATCAAGTGTTTCGCATTTGTAATCAATTTTTCTTTGGATTGCGCTGGTTTCCCCCATAAAAGAAATACGATTGGGTGATCACTTTTATTTAACGATGAAATCACTGCATCCGTAAAAGTTTCCCATCCCATTCCACGATGACTATTCGCTTCATGTGCTCGGACTGTTAAAACGGTGTTGAGGAGGAGCACCCCTTGCTTTGCCCAAGAGGTTAACTCTCCAGTCTTTGCTACCGGAATTCCTAAATCATCTTCCATTTCCTTATAGATGTTTTGCAAGGAAGGGGGAAGTGCCACGCCTTGTTGTACTGAAAAACTAAGTCCATGCGCTTGATGTTCTCCGTGATAAGGGTCTTGACCTAAGATAACCACTTTCACTTGATCAAATGGTGTGAGTTCAAGCGCCTTAAATACATTTTCCGCTTTTGGAAAAACCTGATATCGACTTCGTTCCTCTCTTTCAAACAAACGAACCTTTTTAAAGTATTCTTTTTCTTTTTCTTCCCCAATCACATCATGCCAAGTGGTCATAAGAACCCTCTTTTCGTTCATAAATTTCAAAGGTGTGAGGATAGAGATTTTTTTCGTCCATTTCCCCTTCTAACGATTTTACTTTAATAAAATCGTGCCAAGGAAATTCTGTTGGAAAATAAGTATCTCCCTCAAAACTAGAATGAATTCTCGTACAATAGAGAAGCTCCACATGATTTTTTAACAGGTTATAAACTTGTGCTCCACCACAAACATAAATATCCTCATGTCGACTGTCTTCAACAATCTCCTCAACATTTGTAACGACTTCTGCACCAGGAACAATATAATCCGAGCTAGTGGTTAGGATGATGGTTTGTCGCCCCGGAAGTAAGCGACTGCCCATTCCTTCAAAAGTCTTTCGACCCATTAATATGGTTTGCCCCATCGTGACTTCTTTAAAGAACTTCAAATCATTCGGCAAACGCCATGGAAGTGTCCCATCTTTTCCGACTAGACCATTCTCATCTTGTGCCCAAATATAAATTAGCATACTTTTCCTCCTGCATTAAACAGCAATAGGTGCTTTAATAGTTGGATGTGATTGATATCCTTCTACCACTACATCTGGAACATCAATATCAAACATTGATTTTTCAGGATGTTTTAAAACTAGTGTAGGTAAGGCCATCTCTTTGCGCGATAATTGTGTTTCTACTTGTTCCATATGATTTAAGTAAATGTGTGCATCTCCTAAAGTATGGACAAATTCACCCACTTCTAATCCTACTTCATTAGCAATCAAATGTGTTAGTAAGGCATAGCTGGCGATGTTGAACGGTACTCCGAGGAACACGTCAGCACTACGTTGATATAATTGGCAACTTAATTTCCCATCCGCAACATAAAATTGGAACATCGTGTGGCATGGTGGAAGAGCCATACTTGGAACATCTTCTGGATTCCAAGCAGAAACAATCATCCGACGTGAATCTGGAGAATTCTTCAACAAGTTGAGTAAGTCTTCGATTTGGTCAATGGTTTCTCCTTTTGAAGTTTTCCAATGACGCCACTGCGAACCATAAATATTCCCTAATTCTCCGAACTCCGCCGCAAACGCATCATCCGTTAAAATTCTCTCACAGAAGTCTTTTTTCACTTCTTGATAAACTTCATTAAACGCCTCATCTTGCAAGCAACGACGACCAAAATCCGTCATATCTGGACCTGTATATTTTGACGAAGAAACATAGCGTTCAAAAGCCCATTCATCCCAAATATGATTATTATGTTCTAATAAATACTTGATATTTGTATCTCCGTGTAAAAACCATAATAACTCGCTCTTAATTAATCCAAAAGGAACTTTTTTAGTCGTTAAAAGCGGAAATCCTTTTTGAAGATCAAAACGCATTTGATACCCAAAAATACTCTTCGTTCCTGTTCCAGTACGATCTGTTTTTGTCGTACCCTCTTCTAAAATTTTTGTTAATAACTCTTTATACTGCTTCGTCATGTCTGTTCCTTTCTATTAGTTCCCAGCTAATTCTGCTAAATATTCCCAACGTTCATAGGCGTTTGCAGCTGCTTCTTCTGTTTTATCGAGTTCTTCTTGTAATGCTTGTAATTTTGCAAAATCTTGCGCATTGGCATTCATTTCACTTTGTAAAGATTCCATTTTTTCTTCTAACTCTTGTATCGTCGTCTCAATGGTTTCCCATTCTTTCTTCTCTTGATACGTCATTTTCTTGGCTGGAGTTAGCTTAGTAGTCTCCTCTTTACTTTTTTCCACTTTTGGAGTTTCAACAACTACTTTCGATAAACTCTTTTCTTGTTCTAAATAATCACTCATAGCCCCATAGAACAATTCCGTTTGACCTTCTCCTCGGATAACAAATAATTGTTCCACCGTTTTATCTAAGAAATAACGATCGTGAGACACAATGAGAACTGCTCCATTAAATGATTGAAGAAAATCTTCTAATACGGTTAATGTATCGATATCTAAATCGTTTGTTGGCTCATCCAGCAATAAAACATTCGGCTTTGTCATTAATAAACGGAGTAAATAAAGCCTTCTTCTTTCTCCTCCGGATAGTGTGTGAATATATGCTCCATGCAAATGTCTTGGAAACAAAAAAGTCTCCAGCAATTCAGAAATGGATGCCACTTCTCCATTTGCACGTTTAATTTCTTCTGCTTCCTCACGTAAGTACTGAATCAATTGTTTATCCATTGGGATATCTTCATCTTGTTGCTTGTAGTAGGCAATACGAACAGTCTCCCCCACAACAAACTGACCACTGTCAAATGGAATTTGCCCAGCTATCGCATTCAGAAAGGTTGATTTCCCAACTCCATTTACACCAGCAATCCCAATTCGGGCCTGGCTTTGAATAATCCAGTCAAGGTTTTTAACAATATCCTGTCCGTTAATAGAAAGAGAAGTCTGATTGAATTGGAAGACCCGGTTGCCAATTCTCGTTTGGTCAAAATCCATTACTAATTTTTCTTGACTTGTTGTCTGTTTAACATCTTTTTCTAATGCTTCAAATCGCTGAATGCGCGCTTGTTGTTTTGTCGTACGAGCTTTTGCACCTTGGCGCATCCATTCTAATTCGCTCTGGTATAATCGTTTTTGTTTCTGCGACATACGTGTTGCGATTTGTTCTCGTTGGCTTCGTTGCTCCAAGTACGACTCGTAATTTCCTTCGTACAACTCGATTCTACCATTCACGAGTTCAAACATATGCGTTACCGCACGTTCTAGGAAGTAACGGTCATGAGTCACAAGCATCATCGCGCCTTTATAATTGGCTAAATACCCTTCTAGCCATTCGATGGCTTCTAAGTCTAAGTGGTTCGTTGGTTCATCGAGCAATAGTAAATCTGGTTCTTCCATTAATACCTTCGCAAGTCCAACACGTTTCTTTTGACCACCTGATAATGTCCCGACTTTCTTTTGGATATCCGTTAATCCCATTTTCTGAAGAATGGTTTTAATTTGAACTTCCACTTGCCATCCATCGATTTCATTCATCTTTTGCTCTAAGATGCTGTATCGTTTCGCAATACTTTCCGACGTTGGATTTTCTCGTAATTGTTCCACCACTTCTTCAAAGTCATGAACGACTTTTAACGTTGGATGGTCACCTTTATATAAAGCTTCGAAAATCGCATCTTCGTCATCTAATTCTGGTTGCTGAGATAAGTATCCAATTCTGAAATCGTTAGACGTTGTAATATCGCCCGATTCTGCAAAATCAACTCCTGCAAGAATGGATAATAATGTACTCTTCCCAGTCCCATTTTGACCAATTAAACCAACGTGTTCTCCTTCGTTAATAATAAAGGAGACATCTTCTAATAATGATTTCGCACCATAAGATTTTTTCAAATGATCGACTCTAAAATCTTTCATGCAAACTCCTTTCAAGTCTCTTAATATAACCCTTGAATTTTCCCATTGTCATCAACACTAATTACAAGTGCTGCTGGAATTTTAGGAAGTCCCGGCATTGTTAAAACTGTTCCCGTTAACGCTACAATAAATCCAGCACCGAGTTTAGGGACGAAATAACGAATCGTAATATCGAAATCTGTTGGTCGTCCTTTTAATTTCGCATTATCTGAGAATGAGTATGGCGTTTTGGCAATACACACATTCAGATGGTTCCATCCCTGTTTTTCGAATTCCTTCAATTGTGTAAGTGCTTCGTCTGAATAATGAATATTTGTAGCACCATAAATGTTCTTGGCAATCGTTTCAACTTTTTCACGAATCGTCGCATTCATATCATACGTTGCTTGGAAAGTCAATTCCGTATCACATAAATGGACCACTTTCTCTGCTAGCGCCAACCCGCCTTGACTTCCATGTTCCCACACACTCGTAAGAACACAATCCACACCCATCTCATGGCATAATTCCATAAAGAGGGCTTGTTCATCTTTTGTATCTGTTAAAAATTCATTTAAGGCTACAACGATTGGTAAACCATAAGCTTGTAAGTTTTCGATATGTTTTCGTACATTTTTGAAACCTTCACGAATCGCCTCGAGATTTTCACCAATTGCGAGTTCATCGAGCGAAACACCACCATGCATTTTCGTCGAACGAATGGTCGCTACAAGTACAACTGCATCTGGATTTTTTCCAAGAACAGGAACTTTAATATCGAGGAATTTCTGCGCACCAAGGTCAGCCCCGAACCCCGCTTCGGTCACTACATAATCTGCAAGTGTCAATGCCATTCTCGTCGCCACCACACTATTACAGCCGTGTGCGATATTAGCAAATGGCCCCCCATGAACAATGGCCGGTGTATGTTCCAATGTCTGCACAAGGTTAGGCTTCATCGCCTCTTTGAGTAATGCAGTAATTGCTCCCTCCGCACCTAAATCAAACACGGTAACAGGTTCTCCTGATTTTGTATACGCCACGAGAATATTTGAAACGCGTCGTTGCAAGTCACTTAAATCACTCGCCAGGCAAAGTACCGCCATCATTTCGGTTGCGACCGTAATATCAAAACCGTCTTTACGCGGTGTTCCATTTACTGGACCTCCCAGTCCGATTTTAGTTTCTCGCAACGCTCGGTCATTTAAGTCCAAGGCCCGCTTCCAAACAATGCGGCTAGGATCGATTTCTAATTCATTTCCTTGATGAATATGATTATCGATGATGGCAGATAACAGGTTTGTTGCTGTCGTTAGGGCATGCATATCACCTGTGAAATGCAAATTGATTTCTTCCATGGGAACAACTTGCGCATAACCGCCACCTGTAGCTCCCCCTTTGAGTCCAAGAGTTGGTCCTAGAGATGGTTCACGAAGTGCAATGGCTGTTTTCTTTCCAATAGCCGTAAGTGCGTCCCCAAGCCCAACTGTTACTGTAGACTTTCCCTCTCCAGCAGGAGTCGGGTTCATCGATGTCACTAAAATCAGTTTCCCAAAATTCTCTTGGTTATGAATATCAGTCTTATCAATCTTTGCTTTGTATTTTCCATATGGTTCTATTTCATCAGTAGTTAAATGAAGCTTTTCCGCAATCACTGTGATGGGTTGCATTTGGTTTTCCTGTGCAATTTTAATATCTGTTTTCATGAAGTCACCACGCTATATGCATATTCGTTTTATTATACCATAATTTGAAGCAAAAAAAGAACAGTAGCTTGATACTACTGCTCTGCTCCATTTTGAATCTTATTTTTAAAGATATAATACGCAATCATAAGTGGGACCATTGAACCAAACCATGCCATTGGATTAGCAACTGTTGCTCCAACGAATCCGTATATATTTGAAAGAATCATTGCTGCTACAGAACGCATAATGAGTTCCATAATTCCAGCCAAGGTCGGTGTGAATGTTTTTCCAACCCCTTGTAAGGTATAGCGATAAATAAAGAGTAATGAAAGGAAACTATACGTTGTTCCATTCGTAAGGAAGAATAGTCTTCCTAATTCTACAACATCCTCATGTCCCTCTCCTACGAAGGCACGAATAAGAATCGGACTAAATAGATTTAAAATAATCCCTACCGCAATGGCAAATGTCAATGATAATTTGATACATTCACGCACACCAAGCCAAATACGATCGTATTTCTTTGCACCAAAGTTTTGTGCTGAATAGGTGGCCATCGTGACTCCAAACGACATCATGGGAAGAATCGCTAACTGGTCAATCTTTTGTGCTGCTGTGTGTGCCGCAACCGAAGTCGGTCCTAACTGATTCAATGCAATTTGAACCATAATCGTTCCGATGGCAATAATCGAAGCTTGGAAAGCCATCGGGAATGAAATACGACAATGTTCCCTTATATTTCGTTTCGTCGCAACAAGATCTTCCTTCGTTAAGCGCAATACTGGAATTTTCTTCCAAATATAAACAATGCAGGCCACTGCTGAGAAGATTTGCGAGAAAACCGTTGCATAACCTGCCCCTTCAACTCCCATTCCAAAAACAGCAATAAAGACGATATCCAAAATAATATTCATCACACACGCCATTACTAGAAAATATAAAGGAGTTTTCGCATCTCCAATTGATCGGAAAATATTCGATAGTAAATTATAAGCCATTGAGGAGAAAATACCGCCAAATATGACGATTAAATAATCATAAGCTCCATCAATAATCTCGGATGGTGTCTGCATGATTTCTAGAATCTGTCGACAGAAAATCATACTCAATGCGGTTAATACAATCGCCACAGCAATCGAAATTAAAATAGAAACATAAAAGCTATGTTTAACGCCCTTATAATCTTTGGCACCAAACCGTTGCGCTAATGGAATCGCAAGACCAGCCGTTAACCCTGTCGCAAACCCAATGATTAAAAAGACAATACTTCCAGTAGATCCAACCGCAGCTAACGCATGCACACCAATGGTACGACCTACGATAAAGGTATCCGCCATATTGTATAATTGTTGGAATATGTTTCCAATTAATAGCGGGATTGTAAAATTCCAAATCAATTTTAGTGGTTTCCCACTCGTCATATCTTTAGCCATGAGACACCCTCCTCTTCAAAATTTAGCAAGTCATAGTATAAAACATTCCTCTTAAAATGAACAGAGGTTTAAAAAAATTTCTTTTAAGAAAATAGCATCTATGCTAAAATAAGACTGAAAAGAGGCGAATCTTATGGCAGATTTTGATAAAAATAGAATTGCAAAAATGCAACAATACTTAACAGATGTAACAGACCCTGAATTTAAAGGGAGCGCCACCGACAAAACTGTCGCTATGGCCGAATTATTTAATTACTACCATTCGGATTGGAAAGCTGATGCGAGTCACTTCGTCGATCAAAACCTTGAACTCTTCGACGATGAAAAAATGCAAATGCTCTTTCGAAACTCAAATGCGGGACGCAAATCCCCACATACCATCATCCGACAAGAATCAAAAAGTAAGTACAAGAGACCAATGCGACCTGGGGAAGAATAAAACAGGATACGAGGGCGAACGCTCAGGACTGAATCACTGGACCGGAGTAACGCAAAGGACTTGGCACAAGTCGTGCGGATACTACGGGAAGTGGACGTCAGTCCTGTGAGCCCGAGTTCAACTACGTGACTCTATATAACCCTGATAACAATACACTTTCCAAAAGCAACAAGACTCTCCATGCGCTGAGTCTTTTTCAATTTTGAGCTAAAAAGTTACAACAAAAAAAGATTAGGTAGTAATTAATCACCTAATCTTTTCAATTATATTCAGTCCGAACCGTTCTAATTATTTCTTCTTTGTCTCAAAAAGAGAACCGCATTCTTTACAATGCCATTGTAACTTTCCTTTCTTACCTGCAAAACCAGCCAAAGTTCCAATACCACCTGTCAGAGCAGCACCAGCAATCGCTTTCCCAGCTGAAAAAGATTTTTTATCTTGTTGTAAAAATTCAACATTTATAGTTCCACAAACAGGACATTTTACTGCATTATTAGCCATTTCTTTTCGTTTTAATTCTTCCTTGTACTCTTTAGGACCATTAACTGTGTTCTTTGCTATATCTTTCCAAGTTCTGTCAGATAATTCCTTCATTTTTTCAGGATCTTTTCTTGCTTCTAAATATTCTGCTACCGTTTTTGCTCTGAAAAATTCTCTAATACCCATAACTTATCTCCTCGTCTTTAGAATATATTCAGTATATCACATTAAAATTCAAAGATAAATCACATTTTTATTATTTTTAGCAAGAAAATGTATACTTTTTATAATGTCAAAATTGACTTCACTTTGCACAAAAAATCCCCACATCCGTGGGGATTTTGTCTTATCGAATACCTAACGCAATTCTTGCATAGCGTGACATTCTATCTGGGCTCCATGCTGGATACCAAACCAATTTCACATCGATTGTCTTCACTTCTTCAATCTCTGCTAATGCGCGATGAATCTCATCTGTAATAATATCTGCTAGTGGACATCCCATCGTTGTCAATGTCATATCCACTTGGCAATGTCCTTCTTCATTTAAATCCACACGGTAAATAAGTCCAAGATTGACGATATCAATTCCAAGCTCTGGGTCAATCACTGTCTCCAACGCTTCTAAAATCTTCTCTTGCATTGCTTCTGCAGCATTTTTATTTTCTTCTGTCATCTTCTTCTCTCCTATTGAAATACTTTTTGGAAAAAGTCTGCAACGGCTTCAAACACTTGGTGTGGTACACGATGCCCTTCACCTGGTGTTTCGTGCCATTCTACATTTTTCGCGTATGCTTCATCTTTAATCGTTTCAAAAAATTCTTTATTTAATTCATACGGCACTTTATCATCCGCTGTTCCATGCCATAAGAATAATGGACGATTATTAATATGTTCTGGATGTTTTGCAAGCGCCATTGCATCTAAGAAGGCTTTGTTCTTTTCAATTTCTGCTTCTAATGCTTCACATTGCTCCTGCGTTGCTCCTGTCATCCAAACCGATGAAATTGTCCATTTAGCAAAACGAGCAGGATCCGCATTTCCCATTAAACTCGCTGCTGCTGTAATATCTGAATATTGATTGAACAAAGCATAGGTTGAAATACCACCCATACTTAAACCAGACACCCCAAACTTCGCTTCGTCTAAGAGCCCGCGTTGTCTCATTTCTTCTTTTATAATAGAAAGTTCTTTAATATTATTAGCCACAATTTCCCAGATTTCACCGTCAATCAGACGCACACCACGGTCTCCGTGTAAGAGTTGGTCTGGTAAAATCGCACGAATACCGCGCTTAGCGAGTTCAACTCCAATGGTTACAACACGGTCTTTACTACCGGTCCAACCATGATAGAACACAACGATTGGAAGAACTTGGTCTTTTAAGGATGCATCCACCACTTCAGCGTATGGAATTCCATTTACTTCACGATAATCAATTTGAATCATAACTTCCTCTTTCTTCTTATTTTATTGAAAATATGGTACACTTATACAGATATTGTACTAAAATGAAACTTTAACCTCAAGTTTCCAATTTATATAACCCTATTTGAAAGGAGTATTTATGAATCAAAAATTAATTGCCATCGATTTAGATGGAACTACTTTAAACGCAAATTCTGAACTAACACAAGAAACGATTGACACTCTTCATGCCGTTCAAAAACTAGGTCATAAAGTTGCTATTGTTACCGGTCGTCCTTATCGTAGCTCAAAAGAAATATACAACCAATTGAATCTTGGAGGTCCTATTGTAAATTTCAATGGTGCCCTCTGTCATATTCCAAGCAAGCCAGAATGGGATGGACGCTATCATATCACATTGGATACTGAACTTGTTTTAGACTTAGTTGCTTTTAACAAGACTCTACCAGTGGATTATTTGATGGTTGAAGGAACTGAATTGATGTATTCAAATATTACAGAGCTGCCCGATTGTCCATATTATCCAAAAGACCAGAAACCATTATTGATTCATCCAACAACTAAATTAAAAGAAAAACCTACAGCGGTAGCGTTATTCTCTGACTTAGAATTACAATCTGAAATCAAGAAGAAAATTTTACATCGTTACAATAATGGTATTGAAGTTAGAACTTGGGGTGGAAGTTACCCTTGTCTAGAGGTGATTACAAGCGGCATCCATAAAGCAAAGGCCGTAGAACATCTTTCTCGTTATTATGATATTCATCAAAAGGATATTCTGGCCTTTGGTGATGAGGACAATGATATGGAAATGATTCAATACGCAGGACATGGTGTTGCTATGCAAAATGGAATCAACGAATTAAAGAATGTGGCAAATGCCATTACTCCATTCACCAATGATCAAAATGGTTTAGCGAAATATTTGCAAGATTACTTTAAATTATAGGATGTGAGAAAAGTCGTCTAGCTAACATTGGCAGTGAGAATATTAGCTAAAGATTCATAGTTTAGCCATAAGCGGTCTGAAAGACTACGCGGACTAAACTCGAGATGCTTGAACTTCTGCTTTTTCGAGCTCAACTACTACCTATTCTTTAACGGAACTTCAACAAAACAAAAGGATATCCCCAGGGATATCCTTTTTTCTTACATTTGTTTCAGAAGATGTTAATTTGGGAGCAATATTTCTAAAAAATTTAATTTTATTCATTCATGTAAAAAGATGAATGATTTCATCTAATAAAGCTTTCGAATACATAGGATTCTCTTTTTTTCAGTTACATATTCTAACTTTCCACGCCAGAGATAGGTAGTCAGCCTATTTAATTTCAGAATGAAATTATAGCATATAAACGATATTGTTTATATGCTATATCATCTTCTATTTTACTAAATACACCGAGATAAATTGACTTACAATCGTGAAATAAACAAATACAGTTGTTAAATCGTTAACAGTGGTAATGAATGGTCCACTGGCAATGGAAGGATCAAAGTTAAATTTATCTAATAAGAACGGAATACAAGTCCCTGTTAATGCAGCAACGAAAATCGAAGCAAACATCGCAAAACCGATAATGCCACCAAGTACAATATTCCCTTGCCATAGACTCACAATTCCAAACACAACTACCCCAGAAATCAATCCGATTCCTAGACCTGTCGTCCCTTCTTGCACGAGGACTTTCCAAAAAGACTGCTCTTCCTCATGAAGCCCAATCTTACGAATCGCAACTGCAAGAGATTGTGTCCCTGTATTACCAGCAGTACCAGTAATTAATGTAATAAAGATTGCAAAGATACTTGCTTGTTGAATCAGCGGCTCATAATGTCTGAACAGGAATGCTGTCACTGTTCCCATAATGAGAAGAGTCATAATCCCTGGCAAGCGATTGACAATGCCTGCCCACACGCCTTGGTGTGCTTCATCAACGTTTACCCCAGCCAGACCTGAATAGTCACTAGTCGCTTCTTCTTCGATAACGTCTAGGGCATCATCGACTGTGATTATCCCGACTAGCGTATTCGTATCATCAACAACCGGAATAGCAAGGAAATCGTAGTCTTTAATCGTTTGTGCTACTTCTTCTTGCGCATCATTTACATGCACCGTTACGACACGGTCTATCATGATATCTTTGACGAGCTTTTCATCAGGTTTCACGATTAAGTCTTTCAATGTAAGAATCCCGGTTAAATGATTCTCATCGTCAGTAACATACACATAGTAGATAGTTTCAGCATCTTCAGCAAATCGTTTAACCGTCGCCATCGCTGTTTTTAATGTATCAGATTCATGCACGGCGATAAATTCCGTCGTCATCATCGCACCTGCTGTTTCATCTTCGTAGTTCAATAATTGACGGAGTTCACTTGCCGTTTTATGTGGCATCAAGCGTAAGTATGTACGGACATTTTCTTCCCCTACTTGCTTTAACACGTCTACCGCATTATCAGAATACATTTCCGCAAGCATTCGTGAGGCATAGGCTTCGTCCATTTCATTTAAATACTCTTCCACGTCTTCTACGTCTTCTTCTAGTAGTTCGAACACCATTGCCATCTCTTCAGGAGTTAAATATTGGTAAGCCAGCTTTCTCTCTTCTAAGGTCAAACTCAAGTAAAGCTGTGCCTGGTCGTAAGTATGGTTTTCAAAGAAGATTTCTCTGAATTGCTGTTTATCTTCTGTTGCTAAAGTATGTTGAATTTGTTCTAAAATATCTTCAAATTCATAAACAATTTCGTTCAATGGTGATTCTCCTCTCTTTACTTCTTATGCGCTTCAATCCACTGACTCATATCTTTAGGGAGTGGAGCTTCTATTATCAGTTCTTTTTTTGTCATCGGATGAATAAAAGTAAGTGAGTGACAATGCAAAGCTTGTCGGTCTAAAAGTTCGTCTTTAACCCCACCATATAAATCATCCCCCACAAGCGGAGCCCCAAGCCACGAGAAATGAACACGAATCTGATGCGTACGACCAGTGTGTAATAAAATTTCAACAAGTTCTGCTTCAACAAGTGTTTCCCTCTTCCAATATTCGGTTAAGGAAGGTTTTCCATCTTCTGATACACAACGATTAATAATAGAGCCTTCATGACGACCAATAGGTGCATTGATAAATCCATGCGCTTCTAGAGTTGAAGTGTCATGTACTAATGCTAAGTATTTTTTTTGAATTGTTTTTTCTCGCAACGCTTGATCCATCCACGCATGTACAACGCGGTGTTTGGCAAACATCATAACTCCTGTTGTATCTCGGTCAAGTCGCGTCACCACATGGGTAATTTGATCCGCATACCCACGTCTCTTATAGTATCCTTTAACGCGATTCGCCATTGAATGGTCTGGATGTAACTTAGACGGAATCGAAGCCGTTCCGACAGGCTTATTGATAATGAGTAAATATTCGTCTTCATACAAAATGTCTATCGGAACTTCACTTGGAATGACCGTTTCATGTTCTCCAGACGGCGGTATCACCATTGTGAGGACATCCCCAGGACGCAGTGTTTTCAAAACAATCTCATGACGGCCATTGACAAGTAATTCTCCGTGCAATTTGACATGTGCTAAAAACGTTCTTGAAATGCCTACTTCTTGCAGAAAAGAACGCATCATCATCGGATACTCGTATGGGTAATTCCACGTTAAAATCAACGGACTTCCTCACTTCCATTACAATTCACTTCACGAGAACCAATAAATGCATCTTCTACTCGGTCCCAGAATGGAGTGTGGCGGTAAGCCGCAAATGAAATCCGTTCCTTGCTAATTTTTAATTGAATCTCTTCTATCTCATTACCATCATAAGTTAAATGATCAATCGCCATGACCATTCCTTCTTCACTTTCAGGACGTACAGTCAACACATTATCTTTGGCGAAAATCATTGGTGAGCTGAGAGTACGATAAACTCGATTATTAATAGACGCCATCTCTGTCATTTGCATTACTTCAGCACGTGGATGCACGACTGCTCCCCCTAGAGACTTGCTGAGGCCGGTTGATCCGGTTGGTGTCGCAATGCAAAGACCATCTCCACGGAAGTTTTCAAACAAATCACCATTTATAAAAACTTGGCAAAATAACGTACCGTTTACTTTACGTAAAGTGGCTTCATTTAAAGCTGAATAATGAGCAGTTTCACCATTTTTTAACTTCACAGTAACGTCGAGCAAAGGATAGCTGACTCGCTCCCCTTCGTCCTTCTTTAATGACTCAATTAATTCATCCACTTCATAATTGCGCCAATCCGTATAAAATCCGAGGTGCCCAGTATGAATCCCAACAAATCGGATCTGATCTAATTGATTGCGATAATGATGAAAAGCTCCTAAAAGAGTTCCGTCCCCACCAACTGTAATCACAATATCCGGATGTTCATCATCTCTAGTAAATTCCCCTTGTTGGCAAAGATGATTAAAGGCATTCATGACTTCTTTCGTTTTTTCTGATTGATTTCCATATAAACCGACTTTCATGACCTACCTCCGTTTCTTTCTTTTTCTTTGATTTTCCTTACATATTGCAAAAATATACTGAGCTTCCTGAATTTCCTCTCTGATTTCAGACATTTCCTCATCGAGTAAAAAGGCCGCTTCCGCTGCACGTTCTAATCGTTCATGAATCGCTTCAGGGAATTCTCCTTTATATTTATAGTTTAAAGAGTGCTCAATCGTCGCCCAAAAATTCATTGCTAGTGTACGAATTTGAATTTCTACTAATATCTTCGTTTCCCCTTCAATTCGTTGAACAGGATACTCCAACACAAGGTGGTAAGAACGATATCCACTCGCTTTTTTATTTTGAATGTAATCTCGTTCAATCACGATTTCAAAGTCGTTTCTTTGACGAATTAGACGAACAACTTCGTAAATATCATCAACGAATTGACACATAATACGAAGTCCAGCAATATCTTGTACGCCTTCGAGAAATTCTTCTCTAGGAATATTACGAACTTGCATCTTTTCTAGAATACTCTCTGGCGTCTTCACACGACCTGTGATAAATTCAATCGGAGCATGTCTTCCTTCTTGACGATACTGACGACGTATCCCTTTTAATTTAATTTTTAATTCTTCAATTGCTTGATAATACGGAGCTAGAAAGGCTTCCCAATCTTCTACAAGCGGCGTTTCCAACTTTTCCATATTTCCACCTACTTTTTTTCATTTCCGTTCTCTATCATACCATATTTTATGTAAAAGCTTGACTAATTAATGCGATTTTTTTCAATTATCCATTATTTTGAGATATAATAGAATGCTGAAGGAGGAATATGATTGTTACAAGTAGAAAGAGAATTTAAAAATTTACTGACCAAGAGCCAATATCATTCGCTTCTAGAGAATTTTAAGTCCCTCTTAACTAAAGAGATTACCCAAACCAATAGTTATTATGATTGGGATGGAATCCTCCAATCTCATAAAATGGCACTCCGTATTCGAATTGTTGAGGGAAAAACCGTTGGAGAAATCACTTTAAAAATTCCTCAATCAAGTCTAGAAGTATTGGAATTCACTCATGAAATGCCTGTTGAAATGCTTCTTAAATACAATGAACAAAAGCAATTTTCACTTCCTTTATCCATAAAAGAAGCATTAGAAAGTAACGGAGTCTTTATCGAAAAAGTCAAACAAATTTCTCTATTAACCACTCATCGATTTGAAGGTCCCTTATCTAATAACGAATGGCTTGTTCTAGATGAAAGTTACTATAACGGAAAAGTGGACTATGAAATGGAAATGGAAGTTCAGAATCTCTCATTGGGGGAAGAAGTCTTTTTGCAGATTCTTCAAAAGTATCAGATTCAACGAGAACAAGCAGAAAGTAAAATTAAACGCGCCCTTTCAAGTATCTCCTCCTAAGAGAGAAAACCGCATTTTATTCTGAATTTTTTAGGAACTATGTTACAATAAAGTTACAAAAATAAAGTTAGAGGAACAGAGGTGTCGGATTTTGAGTACCTACGAAACAAAAAATCTATCAAAAAACACTTCACACGAAAAGATTTTCGAATTATTTTTATTCGTGAATCCCTTGGGAACATACTGTTATCGCTGTGAAAATGAATTACTAAAATTTGTACGTAATTCTGAATTTAAAGTGCATTATCACTTTTTAACATTTCATAATTTACAGACCGTTAATCAATATATGAAAAACCAAAAATTACCTGTAACGGATTTAGATTTACGAAATGATATATACATGAAGATTTATGATGCAGCCCTCTCTTATAAAGCTGCACTTTTACAAGGAAAACGTCTTGGACATCAATTTTTGATTGAATTACAACAACAAATTCATCAACATAAACGAGCATATAATGATGACTTGTTAGAAGAAATATTAAATAAAGTTGAAATTGATAAAAAGATGTTTTACGAGGATAAATCTAGCTCCGCTGTAAAAAAAGCCTATGATCGAGATCTTCAAATTGCGCAAGAGATGAATGTTACACATACACCTTCCCTTGTTATTTTTGATAACTCTAATCAACCTTATGGATTACTCTTAGCTAGTAGCATTACAGCTGAAACTATTTCTGAAATTTGTAATGGTGATCCTTTACCAGGGTATCACTCTACAAAAAAATTAGTAGGAACACATACAAATGAACCTCAAAAATTTGATAAAGTGGTCAATATGAATTTAAATCGCTATTAATTATCTGCCAACTAGGGTTTCTAGTTGGGCTTTTTTTATAAAAAATTATTAGCTTCCCATTATTTCTTTTAAAACAAAAAAGGTTCGTAAGAAAATTTCTTACGAACCTTTTTGTGTTTTAGAACCAATTAATTTTTGAGATTATTCACTCATTAAAGCTTCTAATTGAGATAGACGTTTTTCAAATACATCAAATGCATCATATAAGTAATCTTTCTTCGTCATATCTACTCCAGCTTTCTTCATGACTTCAATAGGAGCATCACTACGTCCTGCACGTAAGTAGTTTAAGTAAGCTTCTAAATCTTCAGGAGTCCCATGTAAAATTTTATCTGATAAAGCAGTTGCTGCAGCCATACCAGTTGCATATTGGAATACATAGTAATTCATGTAGAAATGAGGAATACGAGCCCATTCGTATGCAATTTGTTCATCTTGGATGACATTCGCATAGTATTTAGCGTTGATTTCTCCATATACTTTTGCAAGAGATTCTTGCGTTAATGGTTGACCTTGTTGATCCATTAAGTGGATTTGATGTTCAAATTCCGCAAATTGTGTTTGACGGAAAATGGTTGATTTGAAGCGGTGTAAATAGTTGTTTAAGATATATTTTTGCGCTTCTTTATCTGTATGTTTCTTCAACAAGTAATCTGTTAAGATATTTTCGTTTGTTGTAGAAGCAATTTCTGCTAAGAAGATTGAGTAATCTCCGTATTGTTTTGGTTGAGTATTACGAGTGAAGTAGCTGTGAGCACTATGTCCTAACTCATGAACTAATGTGAAGAAGTTTGATAATTCATCATGCCAGTTCAACAAGATGTATGGTGCTGTTGAGTATGCCCCACTTGAGTATCCACCACTACGTTTACCGATGTTTTCAGCAACGTCAATCCAACGATCAGCATAAGCTTTTTTCATGATTTCAGCATATTCTTCTCCAAGTGGTAGTAAGGCTTCACGACTTGCTTTTGCTGCTTCTTCGTAATTATATTTAATTGGAGCATCACCTGTAATTGTTACATATAAGTCATACATATGCAATTCATCTAAGCCTAATGCTTTTTGTTGTAATGCAATATAACGGTGTAGTAATGGTAATTTTTCGTTTACCACTTCTACTAAAGCATCGTACACTTCTTCTGGAACTTGGTTTGAAGCAAGTGCTGCTTGGCGAGCTGAATCATAGTTATGGACTAGAGCGCTGAAGTTATGACCTTTCACTTCGGTACCAAGTGTGCTTGCGAATGTATTTTTTAAGTTGATGTATGGTTTGTATAATGTTTCGAATGCTTCCTTACGAACAGCTTGATTTTTAGATTCGATATATACTGAGTAGTTTCCGTTTGTCAATTCAACTTTTTCACCATCTTCAGTTGTGATTTCGTCAAACTTGATGTCAGCATTATTTAATAAATTGAACGTTTTGCTTGCGCCTTGGAACACTTCACTTGCTTTTGATAGTAAAGCTTCTTCTTTATCTGAAAGCACGTGACCTTTTTTAATACGCGCTGTTTCTAATAATACACGGAAGTCTTCTAGTCCTGGTTCTTGTTTGAAATATTCTTCGAACTCTTCATCGGATAATGCTAAGATTGCTGGACTAAACCATGCAGAAGCGCCTGAAAAATCAATATATGTAGAGAACGCACGTTGGTTTAAGACTTGATTTTCGTTATTTGAAGTATCTTGGTCTGCTTTTAAATGTGAGTAAACATAAGCTGTTTCAATCTTATCATCCACTACGTTTAAAAGATTTAAGAACGCTAATAATGATTCCCCGTCTTTTAGTGCTGTATCTTTTGCAGCGGCTACTGCTGGAATTTGTGATTTTACAAATTCTAAATCCTTTTCAAATCCTTCGTTTGATTCGTAAATTGCGGAAAGGTCCCATGTCAATTCTACAGGAACGTCTTCACGTCTTAATGGTTTTTTATTGGCCATTGTCATCCCTACTTTCTAAAAAGTTGATAGTCATAGTGTACTATGAAATGGATGCTTTGGAAAGGGTTTGAATCCATTTTTAAAGAAAAAGAGACCAAATGAATCGCTTTTGATTCACCTGATCTCGTTAATTAGTCTTCAAGGAAAGTGGCTTTGTCTAAACTATCCGTTCCGATAATCGCTACAAGAATGACATCCTCACGAATGAGAAATTCTGCAAACACTTTTGTATTCAACGATTCATCCTTTCCTTCACGATATCCAATTAAGTTCAAATCATAATCTTTACGTAAGTCTAAATCGCTTAGTTGTTTTCCAACCCATGATTTTGGCGGATAAAATTCCACAAGCGAGATATTGCCATCGAGAGCAATCACCTCAGCTAGTTTATGGTGAAGAATGTTCTTTACGAGACGAATTCCTGTTTCCTTTTCTGGGTTTACCACACGTTGCGCACCCATCTTCGTTAAGATTTCTGTTGTTGTACGGCTTTTTGCTTTGGCAATAATTTCAGGAACACCAAGTCGACTGCAGTGCATTACTGCTAAAATACTCGCTTCTAAACTCGAACCTGTAGCAACCACAACTGTATCGCAGTCGCCGATTCCAATTTCTTTTAAAACATCTTCATCTGTAACATCAGCAATCACTGCTTTTGTGACCAGCGATTCAATACGATTGACGTTAATTTCATCACGGTCCACAGCAATAATGTCGCAATCATAGTCACTTAGTTGTTTAGCAATGGTCATCCCGAATACGCCTAATCCTAAAATACCAACTGTTTTTCTCATCATAATTCCTACTTTCTATCCAATTATTAATGGTGCTTTTGCATACTTCATGTCGAGTGTTTTTTTCTTTCTGTTTGAAAAACTTAACAGAACCGTTAATGGTCCGATACGCCCAATAAACATCAACAACATAATCACAATTTTTCCTAGAAAAGATAGCGTCGGTGTTAAATTCGCTGTTACTCCTACTGTACATACCGCTGAAATAGTTTCAAATAAAGTATATAACAATGGAACATCTGGATCCGTTAAGCTGAGTAAGAATACACTCGTTAGAATTAATGTAGTAAATACGATAAAAATCGTTAAAGCTTTTCTCGCCAATTCTTGAGAAATACGATGATTTCTAAATTGAATCATACGCTCGTCATATACTTCTGAGCGAATAAACAAGAGAACAACTAAGAAAGTTGTCGTCTTCACCCCACCGGCAGTCCCACCAGGAGAACCTCCAATTAGCATTTGAATAGAATATAAAAGAAGGCTAGTTGGATGCGCTGTTGTGTAATCAATCGAAGCAAATCCTGCCGTTCTCATCGTCACTGTTTGAAAGAAGCTGACAAGCAATTTATCTAAAAATGATAGATTACCTATCGTATTTGGGTTATTCCATTCCGTCAACATGGTTAAAACCGTTCCACTTAAGAGAATAATCCCAGTTAGCCAAAGAACTATCTTCGTATGATAATGCAATCGTCGGCAGAATGATTTTTTCTTTTTGCTCTTTGTAGATTCTCGCATAGATAAATAACTGTTTTTGAAATCAAACCAAACTGAAAAACCTATCCCACCAAGAATAATAAGAGCTGCAATGACTAAATTCAATAGTGGATCCGTTGCATAGTTAATCAGACTATTTGAACCTAAATTATCAAATCCCGCATTACAAAAAGCGGAGATGGCTAAGAAAAATGCTGTGAAGATTCCCTTTCCGATTCCTAGTTCAGGAACGAAACGAAAAGATAGAATAACTGCTGCAATCAATTCAATAACGAAAGTATATTTAAAAATCGTTGCTAAATATTTTTTGAAATCCTGACCATCTTCTCGGTTCAAACTATCTTGCAGGGCTAATTTATCGACTAAGGACATCTTCTTGCCAGAATCATAAAGGAAAAAAGCTATGATACTCATCAACCCTAAGCCTCCTATTTGCATCAGAATCATACAAATAATCTGGCCAAAAACATTATACGTTTCAGCTACTGGTTGCGTAAATAGACCCGTTACACACACCATCGATACGGTAGTAAATAAATGGTCAAAATACGTGGCCTGTGAGGTCGCTATTTGCGAAATCGGCAAATTAAGTAGTAATGATCCCACCAAAATCACAATGGCAAAACTTGCTGCAATCCTTTTTGGAATGGAATCTTTCAATAAGAAACGAATCATCTTCGTCCCTCCTATTCTAAACAATAATACTGCGCTCAAAATAAAAAGAGCAGAATATATTCGATATTCTACTCTTCCTATTGATTAATTACAACCGTTAATGTTTCATTTTAATATGGAGAGGAAAAATTATTCCACCACTTGATATTCTTTTTCTTCACCGAAAAATTCATCATATAGCGCACGGATGGCTTTTTTTTCATATTGGTCCAAAATACCAAACATCATCGAAACCTCAGATACCCCTTGGTTATATAATTCAATATTGATTTGAGTACGAGCAAGAGTTGAAGCCACACGAGCAGTAGTACCGACCATGTTGACCATCCCTTCCCCTACTAACATAATCAAGCAAAGTCCACGTGTAAAGCTTGCTTCGTCTACATCTAATTCAGCATAGAATCGCTCTACAATAGACTCTAATTGCTCATCGGTAGCATCTTCCCCACGAATGATAATTGTCGCATCATCAATTCCCGTTGGAATATGTTCAATGGAAATGCCTTCTTCTTCAAAAATCGTCAATACTTTACGAAGGAAACCAATCTCATGGTTCATTAAGTATTTCTTCACGTAAATACTTACGAAACCTGGTGAGCTTGCAATACCGGAAATAACATTTGGAGAAGTCACCTTCCCTTTCATAATGTAGGTTCCACTTGCTTCAGGATTGTTGGTATTACATACATGTACCGGGATTCCTTTTTTGATAGAAGGAAGAAGTGCTTCTGTATGGAATACTGAAAAACCAGCGTATGATAACTCACGCATTTCTGTATAAGATAATACATCGATAGGGAGTGGTTTATGAACAATTTTTGGACTTGCTACATAAATGGCATCTACGTCTGTAAAGTTTTCGTATTCTTCAGCGTTCACGGCATTGGCTAAAATAGATCCTGTAATATCTGATCCTCCACGAGAGAACGTTACGATTTTCCCTTCTTTTGTTACCCCATAGAATCCTGGGAAAACAATCACTTCATTTGTTAGTTGTAAGTACTCTAATTCATGATAGCTTTCTTCTAAAACGCGAGCTTCCCCTGGAGTATCGCTCACCCAAAGTTTGGCTTCCCGAGGCCCAACGTATTTAGCAGCAAAACCTTCTTGGTTAAAGTAAGAAGCGATAAGACGAGCATTTAAGTCTTCTCCGCTTGCTTTATAAGCATCCATTAAATATTCAGAGGATAGGTCGTTTCTTTCTTTTAAGTTTTTAAAATGAATTCGAACGAGTTCAAACACTTCTGGTTTTAATTCTAATTCATCGCAGATTTCTTTATAACGGACTAAGATTTTTTTTAATACTTCTTCATCATAATTTCCTTCAATATGAGAAGTTGCTAATTGGATGAGAAGGTCTGTTACTTTTTCATCATCCGAGGTACGTTTTCCTGGTGCTGAAACAACCACAATTTTACGACTTGAATCGGATTTTACAATATTAAAGACCTTTCTTAATTGAGTGGCATTGGCTAAAGAGCTTCCACCAAATTTGATTACTTTCATATGACACTTCCTTATTTTTCAATGTACCTAGACTACCAAATTAATGAATGGAACGCAATGATTTTCCACTATTTATATACATTTGTCTTTTAAACAGAAACAGTCTTGAAAACTTGTATTTATCATTCGAGTTTGTTAGTCTTAAATAAAATAAATAAAGGAGGTCACACCATGTCAAAAATGTTGCATACTTGTGTCCGTGTTGAAAATCTAGAAGAAAGCATTCGTTTCTACGAAGAAGCATTCGGTTTTAAAGAAACAAGAAGAAAAGACTTCCCAGAACATAAATTCACAATCGCTTATCTCGCTTTTGAAGGAGATGACTATGAATTAGAATTAACATATAACTACGGTCACGGACCATACGAAATCGGCGACGGATATGGTCATATCGCAATCAGCGCTAAAGACTTAGAAGGACTTCACGCTGAACACGTTGCTAAAGGCTACGACGTTACAGACTTAAAAGGTTTACCAGGACATCCTGCAAACTACTATTTCGTGAAAGACTTAGATGGCTACAAAATCGAAGTAATCCGCGAAAAATAGTTCATACATGACATTCCACACACCCTCTGCTATAATGTATTTTATGCGATGAGGCGACACGCAGTACATTAGAGACTGCGAGTTATGTGGAACAGGAGTGCCTAGGCACACTACCGGATGTAGCTGTTTGTAGTTCGTGATGTGAACACGACCTACTCATCTGAAAAGATGCCACGCTAAGACTAGGAGTTCCTAGTCTTTTTTTATAGTAAAATTATGATACAATAGCAATGAAATTTAGTAATACATACGGAAAGAGGAAACTTCATGAAACAATGTCCATTCTGTCATGAAATGATTGACGAAAAAGAAAAACTCTGCCCTTATTGTGGTACCGTTCAAGATGAACTTTCTGCTCCTACTGCCATTGAGCCAAATGATGGAGTTCAAACAGACTTATTAGATGAAAATAACGAACCTACTGCTTCGTTTACAACGAAAGTAGAAACAACTATTCCTGAAGAAGATAACCGTAGCTCACAAGAAAACCGTGTGAAGAATAACCGCTTCGCCTATGCAGGAGCTTGGAATAAATTTAAACGCTTCTTCACGTTCTTTGGAGAACGTTTGGCACAACCGACAAACCACTATTCACGTAAACGTCAATATAGCCGTTCATATGGATATGCCTTAATTATTTTGGCAACAGTGATGTCCGCATTTGTCTCAACACACTTAATTCATTCGATTATTGGTCAATACCAAATCTTTGCAGACATTTCAATCTTACCAAGTTTAACAAGTACACCAAACTACATTTGGATGTTCATTCGTTTCATCCTCTTCTACGCGGTGTTCTACCTTGGGTTCCCAACAGTTTCTTATGGATTGAAACACGTCTTCCAAAAACGTCAACACGTGTTTAACTACTGGTTGACACAATACGAAGGAATGAACGTTTTAGCCATTGTTCTACTTGCCGTTGCGACAGTCATGACCTTCATTAGCCCTGTATGGTTATTCGTTGGAATCGTCATTGTATTCTTTGCACATTTCCTACTCTACATCGTGACCTTTACGTCATCGATGTTTAAGAACACAACAGAATCAACCATCGATCCAATTTACTTATCCCTACTTGGTTTAGTGATACAACTGATTATCACCATCAGCTTACTCTTAATCTTATTCTAAAATAGAAACAAAAAACCCTGACCAGCGACGGTCAGGTTTTTTTGTTTCTACTATTCTTTTTGAAAGAATTATTCTGTAAATTCTATAGTTACTTTTACTTCAGAATCCATTGAAGCAAATATTGTTTTATAATAATTGATTGCAGATTCTTTAATTGCACTCTTAAATTTATCTAAATACTCTGCTTGTTTATCACTAGAAAGTTGGTTAGTGACCAATTTACCAGTATCAACATCTTCTGTAGTTCCACTTAACAACTCTCCATGATTATCATACAAATTGTAAGGATTATCTTTTGAAAGTTCAACACCAATTACTTCAAATTTTGGAACGATAACCTTATATTCTTTTTCAGCTATTTGTTCAACCTTTACACTACTTTTAATTCCAAATTTAGCTGTATAATTTAAAATCACTAATGCTGTTTTTCTAGAGAACGGCACATCAAACCCAAAAACTTGGGTTGTTTTTGTTTCAGTAATAATTTCATTAACTCCTGCATTCAAAAATACAACTTCATTCACTTTTTCAATACTTTCGATATTAATTGAAGATTTGATTTCTGATTTTTGTTGTTTAGGTAAGAAAAACAGCACTCCAATAGCTATAATAGCTATTAATACCACATTCAATAGAACACTAAACATATTAAATTTCTTCTTTTTATTTGTACTTCTCAATTTACATACCCTCCACTATTTTTGCTTTTCTGAAAGAAACTTCTCTTTTAATAGCATATGTAAATTTTACACATTCTAAAAATAACAGTCAACATAATATTTCATATTATCTTCTAAAAATATTAATACCCTCCAAAAAAGTATAAAATAGGGTTGTTGCATCTTATCTTATTCTAAAATAAAAACAGAAAACCCTGACCATCTCTGGTCAGGGTTATTTGTTGATTTTAACTCTTTTTCATGATTAGAAACTAAATGGACTTTCTATATTTTCTAAGAAGATTTCCAATCAATTGGCCAATAAAACTAATGGCTCCATAAACCATTGTATAACTACTGGCAGAGTCATTTAAAATAAACACATTCGGAAACCACAATAATCCAACGATAACAGAAAAATACCATCTAAATCCGTTCTTTTTAGCGAAGACTAGTGAAATAAGGAATACAATTATAGGGATGACCATCAATAGTAGAAAGATGCCACTTCCTGTATCTTTGACTAAATATAACGGAATGAAATAATACATCATGGCAATAACAATATACACGGTATACTTTTTTATCCATTCTTTCATTGCACTATTCTCCTTTTTACATGCCCTATCTTCTTAAAAAATTATAACATTAATTTATTCTTTTATTGTGAAGAACTTATGGTGATATGGAAGAAAAGCAAAAAAACAGCCTTCCAAGAACCTAAAGAGGGGGATTCTAAGAACTTACAGCTGTTCTTAGTTGGTTCTTGTACGACTGCTTTTTGTTTATTAAATATTCAATCGAACTTTCCTATTGCTGATTGAATAGATTTTTAATACTTTCAAAGATGGAAGTGAAAAATTGGGCAATTTTGTCCAACCATCCTTCGTTTTTGGCTTGTTCGACTAAGCTGTTAATCTTTTCGCCGACTGATTTTGACAAGCTATTTAATTGCTCTAATACTTGTTTGGAATCAATCGCACTTGTGTTTTGGTAGTTTTGCGCAAAAGCGACTAATGCATTAATTTGGTCTTGGGAAATCACATTTTGCAATGAGTTGTTCTTCAAGGCCTCGTTAATAATACGTTCGATATCTTCTTTTGTAGCTAGTTGTCCTTGCTTTTGTTTGAGTTCCGCAAGTTCTTTTTTGATTTCAATCATCGCTTTATCGAGTTTTGAGGAATCGAATCCTTTTTGGTTTGCATTTTCTTGCGCGATTTTATTCGTCACTTCTAATTCCTGTTGAGCTACTTCAGTACGTTTGGCGTCCAGCTGAACCCCGTTTGCTTCGAAGGCTTTATATACACCTGTTAAAGCGGACTCTCCAGTTACCTTTGATACTGCTGCTACTTCAATTTCCGCATCAGTTACCCCAGCAGTGATGGCCGCATTGGCATATTGCTCAGCTGTCACTAGGGTGATGTTTTCAGGAGTCTTAATACGAACCTTAACTCCAGTCCCTTTATCTTTCTTTTGAACCATCACTGAAGAGATCATAACAGAAGTGTTTCCATCTCCACTTCCTAGATATTTAATCATATCTTGCCCAGTTGCTTTTTCAGTTCTAACAGTATTCGGATCTTTAATTCCTAATAACTCTGATGTCTGTTTAATTTGTGATTCATTTAATCCTCCGCCATAAACAACGGTTGGTTTTCCCCATTTTTCATTAATGCTGGTTGTATCAATGGCATATGCACTTTTCATGGATAATCCCATCAATGCAAGGACAATTGCGGTTCCTTTCACCCATTTCTTCATGAATGAACCTCCTTTATTCAAAATCGTAACTCACTCGTTACAACTCTAGTATACAAAAAGAACTTTAAGAAAAGAGTGCTCTTTCCTTAAAGTTCTTTATCTATTTGTTTAAGAATTTGTTAACGTCTTCGAGTAAATGCCTTCATAGTTGTTGGTGAGAAAAGCATAATGATTGGATAAATTTCCAAACGTCCTGCAATCATCCCAATTGAAAGGACAAATGTATTGAAATCCGAATACATCGAGAAGTTGCTTGTAGGCCCAACTTGACCAAGCCCTGGCCCGATGTTGTTAAAGGTTGCGGCCACACTTGAGAAGGCTGTTGTAAAATCGCCTGCTTCAAATGACACACAGAGTAACAATACGAGGAAGAACAACACATACACGATTAAGTAGTTCGCAATACTCTTCTCCATCTTATTGTCAATTGGTTTTCCATTCATCGTTGGTACAAAGACCCGGCGTGGTTGCCCCATACGTTTTAATTCGGCAATCGCACTCTTGAAGTACACGATAATACGAGAAACTTTAATCCCTCCTGCTGTTGATCCTGCGCATCCTCCAATAAACATTAGAAGTAGAAGGAGCACATGTGGGAACAAGCCCCAGAGTCCAAAGTCGACCGTTGAATATCCGGTTGTCGTAATAATCGACGATACCGTAAAGAAGACGCTACGAATCGGAACTCCTAAAGCCGTTTGAGTAATCGTCAATACGATAAAAATAATCATCGTAAAGCTGAGAACGATTCCGACATACGTACGCATTTCTTCGTCTTTAATCACATCTTTAACAGCGCCTAAAAGGACAAAGTAGTACAAGTTAAAGTTGATTCCAAAGAGCATCATCCCTACTCCGATAATCCATTCCACAGCTGCTGGATTGGCGTAAATACTAAATCCAGCATTGTTAACCCCAAAACCACCTGTTCCAGCTGTACCAAACGCTAGAAGCAAAGCATCAAAGAGTGGTACTTGGAAGACGACTAGAATAATCACTAGTACGGCAGTCATTGCTAAATAAATCATATATAAGATTTGTGCAGTATGCGCTAATTTAGAAACAAGTTTCCCAAACACAGGTCCAGGGACTTCCGCACGCATTAATTGTACAGATTCGGAACCATGACTGGGCAGAATCGCAAGTGCAAAAACCAGTACCCCCATCCCACCGACTAAGTGAGTGAAACTTCTCCAAAATAATGAAGAATGCGCTAATACAGAAAGATCTGGAATAATACTTGATCCCGTTGTTGTTAATCCACTTGCTGTTTCAAAGAAGGCATCTACCACATTTGGAATTTCACCCGTAAAGACAAAGGGTAATCCTCCAAAGAAAGAGAGTAAAATCCAACTCAGTGCAACGGTAACAACCCCGTCTCGCGCCATAATTTTAAGCGGCTCCGGTTTTTTAAAGCTTAAGAGAGAGCCAATTACGAGCAACATCAAAATCGTACCAGCATAAGCAAGTTTTTGAGTGTGTGACTCTTGATAAATAAAGCTAACAATCAGTGGTAAAGCTAAAAGTGCTGCTTCAACTTGAAGCATTTTTCCCACAAAATAGCGAACTGTTTTTATATTCATTGCGACACCTCTATTCCAAAATGTCGTTAATGTCGTCAAAGTCTTTTTCCGTTGTCACGACGATTACCTTATCAAATGGTTCAATGGTATCATTTCCGGCTGGATAGATTAGTTGTTGTCCACGAACAATAAACGCAATCAAGAGATTTGATTTTGTTTTGAGTTCTGATAATGGAATGCCACAAATCGCACTATTCTTTTGAACACGGAATTGCAGTGCTTCAACTTGGTTATCTGCTAAACGGTATAATGCTTCAACATTTGACCCTTGAGTATTTGAACGTGAACGAACGAATTGAATAATTTCATTAGCCACGATATGTTTTGGAGTCACAACTGATTGACTGTCAAAACCTTTAAATACTTTAAGAAGAGCTGGACGACTCATCTTCGTAATAATCTTTTGAACGCCTTGTTGTTTAGCATATGCAGAAAGGATTAAGTTTTCCTCATCAATCCCTGTCATTGATACAAACACATCATATTCTGTAATGCGTTGTTCCTCTAATACATCGTGATCAGTTCCGTCGGCATGAATTACTGTTGTATGTGGAAATGCATAGCTTAGAATTTCACTGCGTTCTTCATTCACTTCAATCACTTTCGTATCGATTTTAGTTTGTTTCAACATATTGAGTAAATAATAGGTGATACGACCACCACCAACAATCACGGCCGAAGAGACACTCTTCGTTTCTTGTCCTGTTAATTTTAAGAAATTACGTAAGTCAGGATAAGCTCCAGTAATATACACATGATCTCCTGCTTCTAGTGTTGAATCTCCGTCCGGAATAAAGCTTTGCTCGTTACGATGAATCACACAGATTAAGATGGATTCAAAACGATTACGCACTTCTTTTAAGGTTAATCCAGCAAGACGTGATCCTTCGTTGATTTCTAGCTCCAGTAAGCTCACTCGATTTCCAACAAAATTTTCCACACTTAATGCAGAAGGATAATTAAAGTTATTCGCGATATCACGAGCTGTCGAAAGCTCAGGGTTAATCAGTAATGAAATTCCTAGACTTTCACGAATGAGTTGTAATTGTTGTGAATACTCAGGATTACGCACACGTGCAACTGTATATTCCGCCCCAATTTTTTTCGCAAGGATTGACGCAATAATATTAATTTCATCCATTTCCGTTACGGAAATAAAGATATCACAGTTTTCCACTCCTGCTTCCACAAGAATATCGTAACTAGCACCATTTCCACAAATTCCCATAATATCAAATTTGTTTAAGAGTCGATCAATTAAATCTTGATTTTTATCAATCAATACAATGTCATTTTCTTCCGTTGAGAGTTCTTGGCAAATGACTTCGCCGACTTTCCCCCCACCGACAACAACAATTTTCATTTAGTTTCCTCCAGATTGAAAATCTTATACCCTCCTATTTTACCCGTCTGGTGCGGAAAGGTCAAAGTTTATCTTGTTTTCTAAAGGTGCAAAGAATGTTACACTAAGGTCGGAGGCAATTATGAACGAACACGAAATACAAAACTTAACCGAGGAGATTTCGCGCACGTTTTTTCAACGAAAATTCACGCACAAAATCACTTATAACAAACGTCTGCGTTCTAGCGGTGGTTGTTATCTTCTGAAGACGGGAAATATCGAGATTAACCCCCTTGTCGAACAAGAACTGGGGCTAGAAGCTTTGATTGGCGTCATTAAACACGAACTCTGTCATTATCACTTGCATCAAACAGGTGGCGGCTATCGTCACCGTGATCAAGACTTCAAACGCCTGCTCGCTCCAGTAGGTGGAAGCCGATTTGTCGAGCGAATGAGAGAGCCGAACTTCATTTACGAATGTACATCGTGCCATCACCACTACCCTAGAATGCGTAAGATGAATACAAAACGCTATGCGTGCGGAAAATGTCACGGAAAATTAATTCTTTTAGATTGAAATTTCAACAAACATTTGATAAACTGAAATAGTTCTGCGGTCGTGGCGGAATGGCAGACGCGCTGTCTTGAGGGGGCAGTGGGTGTATACCTGTGCGGGTTCAAGTCCCGCCGGCCGCATAAAGAAAATGAAACACCCTAGATGGATGACCATCTAGGGTGTTTTTGTGCTTGTATATCTAAATGTTCTGTGCAGTGATGAAGGTAAGCTCACCGTCACCAAACATTCACACTGTGAATATTGGCTGAACGCTTTTGCTCACATCCTGTGTAGTTGAGTTCAGGCTCGTAGCTTTCGCGTTCCTTTCCGATAATTATCCGCACGTCCTTATCGGACGCTTGCGTTAATTTCGGTAAAGGGTCGAAAGCTGACCACTCTCCCTCACATCCTTAACGCATCGTCACAAACTCTTCGCTTCCTGTTGGATGAATCGCGACGGTTGCGTCAAAGTCGGCTTTGGTTGCACCCATTTTAATGGCTACGGCAAACCCTTGAATCATTTCGTCAACGCCATATCCAATCCCGTGGAGGCCTACTACTTTTTCGTCTGCTCCTGCTGTGATGAGTTTGAAGCGCGCTTGTTGGCGATGGCTTGTCACGGCTGAATACATTCCAGCAAACGTTGATAAGTATGCCTTCACGTTTTCTTTACCGTACTCTTTCATGGCTTCCTCTTCTGTAAGCCCCACTGTTCCAATGGCTGGATGTGAGAATACGACTGTTGGAATTGTTGAGTAATCCATTTTCGCGTTTGTTTGTCCGTTAAATAAACGTTCTGCTAGTGTGCGTCCTGCTTTAATCGCTACTGGCGTCAATTCTTTTTCACCAGAAACGTCTCCCAGTGCGTACACACCTTGGGCTGTTGTTTCTTGGAATTCATTCACTTTGATAAATCCACGTTCTGTTAATTCCACTCCTGCAGCTTCAAGGTTTAATCCTTCTGTATGAGGAAAACGTCCTGTTGCCCAAATCACTTTTTCAGCAGCGAAAGTTGTTCCATCTTCGAAATGAATTTCCACACTACCATCTTCAAGTTGAACCAATTTTTGTGGCACTTTGTTTGTGTGCAAGGTTGGTCCTGATTTTTCCATTTCCGCAACGAGTACTTCAATAATCGAATGGTCGAAGTTACGTAAAGGACGATCGCGGCGAACAAATAGGTCTGCCTTCACGCCTAGAGCATGTAAAACACCAGCAAGTTCTACGGCAATATATCCAGCGCCTAAGATGGCTACGGATTGTGGCAACACGTCCCAAGCAAATACATCGTCAGAAGTGCCCCCAAGTTCTTTTCCTTCCACGTTTGGAATGGCAGGTTTTGCCCCTGTCGCAATTACGATATGGTTGGCACGGTACTCTTCCCCATTCACTTCAATCGTGTGGGCATCGACAAAGCGCGCGTACCCTTTAATTACCGTTACGTTGTTGCGTTCAAAAGTCCCATTAAAAGAATTTCGTGAACGGTCAATATACGCTTCACGGTTTTTCTTTAATGTCGCAAATTCAAAAGTGACATTTTCTGCAGTAAATCCATAGTCTGGACCATATGCGTGAATCGCTTCTGCAATTTGCGCTCCATACCACATAATTTTCTTAGGAACACAGCCGATATTTACACAGGTTCCTCCAAGTAAGTTTCCTTCTACTACGGCTACACGGGCACCATGCATTGCTGCACGGTTTGCTGTGGCAATACCGCCACTACCGCCACCGATAGAGATTAAATCAAATTCCTTCATACGCTCATCCTCCGTTATTTTGTCACACTCATTCTATCAGAGCGCTTTTGCTTTTGTCTTAAACCCTGCTCATAGAATTAGTTTAGGCACAGAAAAAAATGATTACTGCAAAGCCTTGGGAGTAAGACAGAAGCTAAAAAAGGACTCACAGTGTGAGTCCTTTTTGCTTCGTAGTCTTACCCTCGCAAGGCTGATTAGAATTAAGCAAATCACGAGTGATGAAGCTTAATTCAATCAGCTACTGGGTCTATTTCATATTAACTTTGCTTAATTAAAAGCTCTATCTAAATCCGCAGGCTTCTTCGTAATCATTTTTTAGTGCTGATCAATTTTTGAGTCAGAGTTTAAAAATGCTCTGATAGAATCATGTGACAAATAACGGACTCTTCGCTCCTTGTTACTGTGCTAGTAGTTTAATTCTGTTTTTCAGTTTGTAAGCTGGATGCTTTCTAGTTGATTCTTAAGGTGCTGTGACTAGAGCTTTTCAAGCCAGAGGGCGCATAGAGTTTGGACGGCTGGGATAATCGTAGTGATTGAGCCGTGGTTATCGTATGCCTTGTACCAAAGTTTGCCCGTTGAATCGAAGGCGTATTGGTACACGACAAGCCAGTGGTTTTTATACGGACTACCAAGAGCTGTAGTGGTTCCTACGACAACAGGCACTCCGTCTTCAAGAAGGCCTGGTGTGACCTTTTCACTAAATAAATTAAAGTGTGTTTTATATCCGTATTTCTTCCACTCCTGATTGAGTCCGCGTTGCACGTCCCAGTAGAAAGTTCCGCGATATGGAAGTGCGTATTCAATCGACGCCTCCATGCTCTCTAATAGCTCGTCCATCGATTGTGTCACGACACCTTCGCGTTTGGCCATGAGAACTGTCAACGAAGCTGCCGCGTAGGTTCCGCAAATTCCTGGTGTTTTTTCATTTACATACGCTTTGAACGGCTGCATGTCGCTCTCCGCTAGGCCCCTCCATTCAACGGTTTCTTCTAAAGTGTGTTTCTTCTCCCACTTCATTGGCATTCTCCTTATTTAATAAAATGATAGTCTTTCACTTGTAGTTTTTCGTCGAGGTCAAATACAAGCGGTGTTGCAGTTGGGATTTCAAATTTCAAGATTTCTTCTTCGCTTAAGTTGAGCAAGTATTTCACTAGACTACGAAGAGAGTTTCCGTGCGCTACAACGAGCACGTTCTTACCGTCGAGTAAATCCACCGCAATTTCATCTTGCCAAATTGGAAGCACGCGGTCCAAGGTTGTTTTCAATGTTTCCCCTTGAGGAAGATCCTTCACTTGTAGATGTTTGTAGCGCGGGTCTTTGGCTTGTTTGGCTGCTTCTTCCTCGCTAAGTAGCGGAGGCATCACATCGTATGAACGTCTCCAAAGCAACACTTGTTCGTCACCATATTTTTCGCGTGTTTCTTGTTTATTGAGTCCTTGTAAGGCTCCATAGTGGCGTTCGTTTAATCGCCAGCTCTTTGTTTCTGGTAAATAGTCTTGATTTAATTCAGACAAGACGATGTGTCCTGTGTGGATAGCTCTTTTTAATACTGATAAATAGACATGATCGAATTGGATGCCTAATGAACGCAGCATTTCTCCTGCGTGATGAGCTTCTTCTACCCCTTTAGGAGTTAACTCCACATCGCTCCAACCGGTAAATAAATTGAGGGCGTTCCATTCACTTTCTCCATGTCGAACAAATACTAATTTCATGTTCATTCCTTCTTTCTGAATTTCTACTTTTATTGTACGCCTGTTCTCAGAAAGTTTCAAAGAACGGCGCCCAATGTGTTGACATTTGCCCTAAAACATCATTTAGTGGTAAAATAAGCTGATATCTATTTCATTAGATGATTGGTAGAAACACTACCTGAAAGGAACATTATGAAATTACTAACGATTATCGGAAAGATAAAACGATTCTCGAATCAGGACTTAGCGCTGTACTTACTCATTATCAGTA
Organism: Granulicatella sp.; assembly: GCF_057274575.1. Lineage (NCBI taxonomy): Bacteria > Bacillati > Bacillota > Bacilli > Lactobacillales > Carnobacteriaceae > Granulicatella > Granulicatella sp. The sequence goes on from NZ_DBHISP010000005.1 coordinate 115,465, forward strand.
GCTTCCTTCCGTTTTATTTATTCCTAACATTGTTCGTCTTATATATCATCCTTCTCGCCTTTACGGGAAAATTAAAACAAGTCTTTAAAGACCTAGTATCCCACCCGTTCTTACTGGCGTTTATCGGATTTAGCTTCATCGTTTCGATGGTAGCTGGCAACTACTTAGGAGCTGGCATCACTGTTGGATTTTTGATGTATGCCATTTTCTTCAAATATTATCAAAGACGATTGACACCGGACTTTTTCCATATCGTTCTACAGACGGTCTTACTCATCAGTATTTTTGCTGCGGGATTCGCATTCTTAGAACACTACGAAATCGTTCATAAATTTAACTACACCTTCTTATCACCACAGATGCAAGTATGGCACCAAAACCGGGCGGAAGTCACCTTCTTTAATCCGAACTATTACGGCATTATTTGTTGCTTCTGTATTATGATTGCATTCTACTTACTCAGCATTACAAAGAGTTGGTTCTGGAAGTTCATTGGTGCTGTTGCGATTGGAATTAATCTATTCG